>DASYZW010000601.1:0-13479 GCA_035945915.1 Verrucomicrobiia bacterium
TGGGCATAGTGCCTTACGAAGAATCGGCCGGCGCCCATTGCGCATTCGTCGCAAAGGCGGTTGAATATGTCGCCAGCGGCCTGCCGTCGGTATGCACGCCGCTCAAAAGCATCCAACGCTATTTTCAAAACGAACCGATGATTCGCTTTTCCAAATTTGAGGGAGAAGATTTCGGGCGCAAAATCGTCAGTTGGCTGGAACAATCGCCGTTGGATTGGCAAATCGACGCCTGCAAATCCGCCGCCCGAGTGAAGTCCGAATTGGATTGGCAGCCGCTTTGCAGCAAGGCGGTCGATTTTATTGAAGGAATTCACGCCCGCAGTGCGAAATGAAAAATCCGGCCTGGGACAAAATCGCAAAAGAATCCGCCGATCCGTCCCGGGTCCAAAGTTTCTTAACAGCGGCGGCGGCCGCGCCGGAACGGTCGTGGCTCGCCGAATGTACCGTGGATTCCGCCCGCGTCCTGGCAGCGGTGCTGAGCGGCTCGCAATTTCTCACGGAATTGATCAAATCCAATCCGGCTTTGCTTTCGTTGCTGGAGTTTGAGCGGCTGCGATATCCCCGTCGTCCGGAGGGATTTCGACGTGAAATTCAAAGCCTCATTAAACCAAGCCTTGAAGCACGCGATTTTGCCACCGCCATGACCGGGTTGCGCCGCCTTAAGCAGCGGGAAATTCTCCGCATCGCCGCCCGGGACCTGGGACGCTTAAGCGACGTGGTGGAGATCACGCAGGAATTGTCCGACCTCGCCGATGTTTGCCTCGAGGCGGTTTTGGCGATTGTCTCACGGCAATTGACGGAAAGGTTCGGGAAGCCCTATCACCAGGACGCTGAAGGCCGCTGGCAAGCGACGCCATTTTGCATCATTGGTTTGGGCAAACTTGGCGGCCAGGAGCTCAACTACAGTTCCGATGTCGATGTTCTATTCCTGTACGGCGACGAGGGCGAAGTTTTCAAAGAAGCGCCCCGCGCCGGAAAGCCACAGCGTTCGGCGCTCTCCAGCCATCAATTTTTTTGCAAACTGGCGGAGGCCGTCAGCACAGAAACCGGGCGCGCGTCCGCCGACGGTTTTTTGTTCCGCGTGGATGCGCGCCTTCGGCCTGAAGGGCACGCGGGTCCCCTCGCCCGGTCGCTTGAAAGTTGCGAAAACTATTACGCTCAATGGGGCCAGACCTGGGAGCGGATGATGTTGTTCAAGGCCCGGATCGCCGCCGGGGACAAGGGCCTGGCTTCGGAATTTCTGGAAATGATCCAGCCGTTTCGCTTTCCACGGTCGGTCAGCCCGGAAATTCTGCATGAAATCGCCGCCACCAAAGACCGCATCGAGCGCGAAGTCGTGCGGGCCGGCGAGCTGGAGCGGAATGTAAAGTTGGGACGCGGAGGCATTCGCGAGATCGAATTCATCGTCCAATCCCTGCAAGTCCTGCATGCGGGACAATTGCCGTTCCTGCAAATTCCCCAAACGTTGCCATGTCTCGAAAAGCTCGCGCAATACGAACTGATCGCCGATGCCGAAGCCAACCGGCTGGAGGTTGCTTATCGCTTTTTGCGCGACCTGGAGCACCGGCTCCAAATGGAAGACAACCGGCAAACCCATACGATCCCGCAAGATCGAGAATCGCAAAAGCGGCTCGCGCGGTTGATGAATTTTAAGACCTTGCCCCGATTTCAATCTGTCCTCCAGGAACACGCAGGGAATGTCCGGCGCATTTACGAATCGTTATTCAAAGGTGAAAAGCCGGATGCCGGGCCGGCTTCGCTCCCCCCGTTTGAAGATGGCGAGGATGATTGGAAAGATTTGCTGGCGGCACGCTCTTTCCGGGACCCGGACAAGGCGTTTCATTTGTTCAAAGAATTTGCCGAAGGCCCGGGCTATCTGCACGTCTCATCCCGCACGACGGAACTGGCGCGCCAATTGATTCCAAAATTCCTCGCACTTTGTCCGTCAAAAACGTCGAAAGGGGACACGGGAACCGTACTTTCCGACCCGGATCGCGTTCTTGCCCGCCTGGACAGTTTCGTCAGCGCGTACGGCTCGCGCGCCACGCTATTTGACGTCTGGACCAACAATTCAAAATATTTTGAATTGCTGCTGCTCCTGTTTGACCGCTCGGAATTTCTGGCCCTCGCCGCCATCCACGCGCCCGATTTGATCGACGGCCTGGTGACCGGCGGCCGGTTGCAACGCAAAAAGACAGCCGCGGAAATTTTAAAAGACCTTCGTTTTGGACTGCGCGATGCCGACCAATTCGCCTGGCTTCGACGTTATCACGAAACCGAACTCATGCGGCTGGGGCTGCGCGACATTTCCGGGCAGGTGGACATCGAACAAACGCCCGCTGAACTTTCCGCCCTTGCCGATGCCTGCCTGCAATACGCCCTGGAAGTCGTCCTTAAGAAAAACAAGATCGGCCCGACCCAGATGGCCATTATCGGGCTGGGCAAACTTGGCGGCGGTGAAATCGCGTACGGTTCAGACCTGGACGTGCTTTTTGTGGCCGACAAAAACGCGAAAAACCTGCCCGCGCTGCAAAAAGCGGCCGCGGAAGTCATGGATTTGCTGTCGCGCCGGACCGAGGGTGGAATTGTTTTCCGCGCCGATGCGCGGCTCCGCCCGGATGGGGAAAAAGGCCTGCTGGTCGCCACTCTCGATAGCTGCGAACGATATTATCGCGAGCGGGCGCAGCTCTGGGAAATCCAGATGCTGACACGATCCCGGTTTGTGGCGGGAAACCCGGACGCCGGTGAAAAATTTCAGAAGCTGGCTTTTGAAGTTACGGACTTTTCCAAACCGGAGCGGCGGCGCCGATTTACAAAATGGAAGGCGGAAATTCATCGAATGCGAATGCGCGTCGAAAAGGAACGCACTCCCGCCGGCAAAGATGAGTTGGCAATTAAGACGGGACGCGGCGGGTTGATGGATTGCGAATTCATCGCCCAAAGCCTTTGCCTGGAGAATGGCTGGCACGAACCGAACACGTTGCGGGCGCTTGAACGAGGCGCTAAAAGCGAGGCCCTGCCGGACCCGGATAAACTCATCGAGAATTACGTCAGAATGCGCCGCGTGGAAGCGATCCTGCGCCGATGGAGCGATGAAGGCGAAGTCGTGCTGCCCGATGACGCGCCGGCATTTTACCGTGTTGCCGTCCGATGCGGCTTTGATTCGCCCGAAGCATTCCGCGCCGCCCTGGCGCGCTGGCGAAAAGAAATTCGCGCCGTTTATTCCAAGGTATTCAAATAAAGCGCGCCTACGCTCAACCCAGACGGGTTTTTCTTTGCCGGCTCGCCTCATAAAGAAACACCGCCGCCGCCGCCCCCACGTTGAGTGAATCCACTTTATCCGGCATCGGAATTGACACGGATTCATCGCAGCAATTCAGAACCGCTTCGGAAATTCCCGCGCCTTCGCTCCCGAACACGACGCAGCAATCTTTTGAAAAATCGGCCTCGTGCAAGATTTTGCCGCCGCGAGGATGCGCCGCGATGCAACGTACGCCCTGCCTCCGGAGGCACTGGAGCGCGTCGGTCAATTTTTTATTGGCGGCCGTCTCCGTAGCAGACTTGCCAAGCTCGACGACAGGCAAATCAAAAATCGCGCCCATTGAATTTCTCACGGCCCGCCGCAAATACGGGCTGGTGCTTGTTTCGCCCACGAGCAAGGCCTGAACATTGAATGCGCCGCAATTCCGCACCAGCGCGCCCAAATTCTCCGAACTGGTCAACCCATCGACCGCGGCAAAAAGACGCGGCGAAGACGCAGTCTGCAGCACCGCTTCAAGCGAAACCGGATTGGGAATTTTACCGACCGCCAGCACTCCCTGGAACATGGTAAAACCCGTTAATGTTTCAAGCCACTCTTTTTCCGCAAGATAAACAGCGATATTCTCGGGTCGCGCATCGAGGAGTGGTCGAAAATCATCCAGCCAACGTTCCCAGAAGACTGCTGAAATAACCGTGAACCGGCTTTCCAGCAAGCGACGGACGACTTTTTCCCCTTCGGCCACAAAAATGCCCTGGACTTCGTGTTCCACCGGGCGGCGCATGGTCGCATAAGGCCGCAATTCCGGAGCGTCAAATGACGAAATCTTTTCAATTCGTATCATTGGCTCATCGAAATCGTTGAAGCGGCCGCTCTCTCACGAGTAATAAAAACTCGATATTGTTCATCGTTGCCAATTCCAGGTCAAAACCCGCTTCGTTTGGCCCGTAATTTTAAAAGTTTCTGAAATGCGCAAGCCCTCAACCCAAAAGATTCCGCCCGCCGCCTCGCCGACAATCAAACCATGACGTTTCGCCCTCGGAATCTTCGCGTTCGTAAACAAATCCTGCAATTTTGCCTTCGACTTTAAGCCGATGGGTTGAAAGCGGTCGCCCGCCTTCCAGAATCGCAGGAGGATTTCTTCCCCTAGTTTATCTGCATCAAAGAACTCCGTTCCAGCCTGAGGCCCTGGCACATTATCCATTCGCCGTGGGCCGGTTTTCCACTTCAACTTTAGCCGATCAAACAGGGTCTGTCCCGGCCTGTCCAATTTTACAACCAGGCGAGTTTCGTTAAAGGTAGCGGTCCGGAGTGGACGTTGGCTGACTTTGCCGAGAACATCTCGCGAGAGAGACATATGAGCATTGACCGCAACGGGTTTGTGCGATGACAACCTCATTGATTCAATTAATTCAAAATCCGGCGTAACGCCTAATTGAATCGTTTGTGCCACTAAAATTTGCCGCTGAATTGCGGGTGGCAATTTTTCAAACTCAGCCTGAACAAATCCCGATCCACTGCCGGCTTTCTTCTCCCTGGCGCCCCAAAACGGCTGTCGGTTCAGCCATGCGCGCGCCAATTCAGCAATCAAACCAGATTCAGCGCCGGCGATCTCCATGGATCGGAGGACTGTTTTATTTAAACCGGGCTGATACTTCTTTCGCAATAACGGCAGCAGTTCATGACGAATCCGGTTTCGCAAAAAATCGTGAAGCCGATTCGTCGCGTCCTCGCGATAACGAATGCGGTTTTCGCGCGCAAACTCTTCCAGCACCGCTTTGGAGACCTCCAGCAAGGGCCGAACGAGAAAGATCCGTTCGTCCGTGGGCGACGGTGAGCGCCATTGCATCCCACCCAAACCAGTCCCGCCGGCCCCTCTCAGGAGGCGCAGGAAAAAAAGTTCCACTTGATCGTCCGCATGATGCGCAACTGCGATGGTATGTATGCCGTGCAAGCGCGCCGTTCGAGCCAGAAATTCGTGGCGCAGGCGCCGGGCGGCCATTTCAACGGATATTCGTTCCTTCGCCGCAACGCCCTTAACGTCCGCTTCTGCAGCATAAAATGGCAACTTCAATGCCGCCGCGGTTTTAGCGACGCATGCTTCATCAGCATCGCTCGCGCGACCGCGCAGCCGATGATTAAAGTGGGCGACCGCCAATTTCCATCCTTGCCCGGCGGCCGACGCATGAAGCGCATGCAGCAGCACCATGGAATCCAGGCCGCCGGAAACAGCCACGAGAACTTTTTGTCCCCGTTCGGGCAATTGCAAGCCTGACAATGGCAACGGCCCCGTGGAGGCTTTTGTCGCAGGGCTCTTGAACATTTCAGCCTCGCAAAGAAGCCGCCACCTCGCCCAGCGGCAGCAATTTTTCTTCGCGCGTTTTAAGATTTCGCACCCGAGCGGTGGAGTCGTTTTCGATCTTTACTGTAAAAGCCGCCTTCAATTCCTGGGCGCGTTTGAATTGCTTGTCGCCTTTGGCCGCCGTGAACGAGTATTCGACACTGGCGCCGCCGGCGCGCAGCCCGCTAATCAACTGAAGC
Organism: Verrucomicrobiia bacterium; assembly: GCA_035945915.1. Taxonomy (GTDB): domain Bacteria; phylum Verrucomicrobiota; class Verrucomicrobiia; order Limisphaerales; family UBA11358; genus UBA11358. Next base: position 5,801 of record DASYZW010000601.1, read on the forward strand.
GAGGGCGCGCGCAGGTTTTCATCTTCAATCAAAACAAAGGCGTCGACACTGCCCGCAAACGACGGAAGGAGTTTTCGGGCGGTTAACAATTCGAGCAACACGACATCGCCCATGCCAAATCCGAGCGCCGGCAAGTCTACTTTCCCCCCACTTATAAGCTTTACTAAATTATCGTACCGTCCGCCGCCGGCAATCGCACGAAATTCGCCTTTCCGATCGAACGCCTCAAAGACGACCCCGGTGTAATAGGCAAGACCGCGAATCACATGATAGTCCACCTTGACGAATTCCTGAAGACCACGCGAGCGCAGGTTCGTCAATATATTCTCAAGTTCTGCCGTGGGTTTGGCGGCCTCAATGAAGGCGCTGATCCGGGCAAGCGAAAATCCCAATGCCGACAGCTTCTTTTCAGTTTCTTCCCGGGGCGCTCGCTCGAGTTTGTCGATGATCTGAAAGAATTCGTAAGCCCGGCCCGCCTTGTCTGCCGTAGATCCGTCATGCTGTTCAAAAAACTCCTGCCATGCGTTTCGGCTGCTCAGGCGAATGACAAAGTCCGCTTCAGTCAGGCCGAACGAGCGCAGCGTGTCAATGAGCAGCGCGATTAGCTCTGCATCCGCGGCGGAATCGCTTTCGCCAATGATGTCCGCGTTAAACTGGAAGTGCTCGCGCAAACGCCCCTTTTGCTGACGTTCGTAGCGATACAATTGCGGAACGGCAAACCACTTGATCGGCTTTTTATATTGCCGTTCATGGGCCGCGACCATTCGCGCGAGCGTGGGAGTCATTTCAGGGCGCATGGCTACCTGCCGCTCGCCTTTGTCCGTGAAGTTGTAGAGTTGTCCGACGATCTCATCCCCGCTTTTTGTGGTAAACAGCTCAAGCGGTTCAAGCGGCGGACCGTCGTATTCCCGGAAGTGATACCTCCGGGCTGCGTCGCGCCATTTATCGAAGATATATTGACGAGCCGCGGCGCTCCAGACGTCGGCATGTGGCAGCGGTTCGGGGTAAAAGTCGCGAAAACCGGGCAATCGTTCCATCGCCCTAAATTAAAGGATTGCCAACCACGGTTGAAGCCCAAAAGCGCGGCGCGAGGCAATGCAATGTCTCTGAATCAACGGTCTGAACAGTGAAAACCGCGCCATCTGCGGCCCAAAACACCGCTAAACCTTGGCCGGTAATTTCAAAACTTCCGAGCGCATTTCCTTGCCCGCACGAAACTTGACCGTCGCACGGGCCGGGATGGGGACGTTGTCTTTGGGCTGGTTGGGGTTGCGTCCAACCCGCGGTTTGCGGATTTTTACTTCAAAAACCCCGAAATTACGAAGCTCGACCTTATTATTTTTGGCCAGGGCTTCGGAGATATAATCGAGGGTCTTTTGCACTACGTCGAAAACCTGCTGTTGCCCCAGGTTGGTTTCCTCGCTGATTCGAGTCACAAGATGCCGTTTAGTAAGAGTCATAATTCGATCTGGTTTCTGACTTATATAGGGTTAAATACAAAAAATTAGATTCCCGCCACGCCAAAGCGCAAAACAATGCCGAAGGGAAAGGCAGCGCTGAAATTCAACGCTCGCGCGCCCCTGTTCACGAGGCAAGCCGGCGACTTCTGGTTCCTCATATTCAAATCTTTTGATTCAATCTTCTTATACACACAATACATCGAAATCCGCAACACAAAATTTGCGTTTATTTTCAAGCCGGTTGTTGCTGTGTCAGGCAATGCAGCGACCCGAATCCCCAAACCAAATCCACCGCATGAATTCCAGTCACTGGCCTGTCCCGAAACAGCTCGCCCAAAATGCCAAGCGCGACCCGGTCGTTCGGGTCGTTGAACGTCGGAACGATGACACAAGAATTACAAATATAAAAATTGGCGTAACTGGCCGGAAGGCGGACGCCATCAAAATATAGCGGCGACGGCATCGGCAACTCAACGACGTCCGGCTTCGACCCATCCTCCAGCCGCAGGCCCCCGATCCGTTCCCAATTTTCCTCCAGGGGCCGGAAATTGATGTCTTTCCGGTTTTTTTCCCGGACCAGGACAAGAGTCTTAGGATTTACAAAACGACAAATGTCATCCACATGGCCGTGGGTATCGTCCCCGGCGGGTCCTTTGGCCAGCCAGAATATGTTTTTTACCCCTAAATATTCTTTCAATGTGGTTTCGATCTGTTTTTTTCCCAGGCCCGGATTGCGGACCTGTATCCGTGGATGCAAATAACATTGTTCCGTGGAAATCAGCGTGCCCCTGCCATTCAACTCGATTCCGCCTCCCTCGATAACAAACGGCCTGCCCGCAGTTTCGGCATGAAACAGCTCTTTTCCCAGAATGCGCGCAGCCGTCTGAGGAACTTCTGTGTCCAGGCGCCAGTTGCCGTATTTGGCCCAGCCATTGAAATGGAAGTGGACAACGGCCAATTCCGAATTGCCGCGGGCGGAGGTGCGTTTGACGAAGATCGGGCCGGTGTCACGGGTCCAGCCGCGGTTTGTCGGATGCGTGACGAAGTTAATCCTTTCCAGGCTGACGCCCACGCTCTTAATTATTCGAAGGGCCAATGTTTTATCCCCGCTGCCACGAATGAGGATGTGGATTTTTTCACCCGCCGAGATTTTTCGAATCATTTCGCCATACACCCAGGGAATGATTTCAAATTTGCGCGGCCAGTCATCGGCATTATGCGGCCAACCCAGCCAGGTGGCTTCATGTGGTTCCCATTCGGCGGGCATGGAATAACCGGCGCTCGCGGGGGATACGCCCGGTTCGGCGCATTTTTTCTTAAGCATATAATTAAGGCGGGAGAATAAAACGATCAGCCCAATTGTTCAATCGCGCAAGCCGTCCGGCCAAAAAAAACTTTCGATTAAACTTAACTTTCTTCTTGGAAGATTAGTGAACTTGAGCGATAGTAAGATACGGCCACTGGTTTACATGATGTGACTAAGCCGTCTATCGAATGAACAGGCAGAAAATTGATAGATTAATCGGGAATATACCAATGGCTTTTTCACGGGCTTTTCGGAAATTGCTCCCTTTGGGAGTTTGTCTTGCAATTATATTCGCCGCCCCGGCGCTGGTTTCAGCCGCAGGGGTCGGTTCCGTACCGACTCTTAAGGTTTTAACCCTGAAATCGGGTGTCACAGCCGTCCAAATTCAGCAGGCTCTCGACCTCTTAACCAATGGCGGCGAAGTCCTTTTGCCGCCCGGCAGGATTAAAGTAAACCAGCCGCTGGTTTTGGACCATAATGGCGAATCACTCTGCGGCGCTTCAAACGAGACCACGATTTTGTATCTCGTGAACGATGCCAATTGCCCGGTGATCATCATGGGCCAACCGGTCAATCATCCGATGGAGACCGTCCGGCATCTTCGTGTCCAGGACTTGTTCATTGACGGAAACCGAACTCACCAGGAGCGCGAGCTTTGGCGGGAAAAGGGAGAAGGCTCGGAAATCCGCAATAACGGCATCACGGTTCAAAACGTCAGCGACTCATTGATCGAAAATGTGACCTGCACCCACTGCCGTTCCGGAGGGCTGGTGACAACACTGGGCGTGCGCCGCTTAGTGGTGAAGAATTTCGCCTCATTCGATAATGAATTCGACGGCCTTGCCTGTTACCTGACGATGGATTCGGTCTTTGAGAAACTATATTTGCATGACAATCCGGGCGCCGGGATTTCACTGGATCTTTCGTTTGACCACAATGTGATTACCAACGCCGTTTTAGAAAGCAATGACCTGGGAATATTCATGCGTGACAGCCGGAAAAATCGTTTCAGCAATATGACGATTCGCAATAATCATGATTTCGGCGTATTCATGGCGCAAGCCTTCGAAACCGTTGATCGAGGTCCGCAACCGCAGCCCGATACCCAATGCACGGATAATTCCTTTATCGGGCTGGTGGACCTGAAAAATGGCCGGGCGGCGTTCCGGGTCAACGACATTTCGTGCACCAATAACATCATTATTGCACCTCAGTTTGGCGGAAGCGTGCGGGCCCTATCGACCCCGACCCCAGACCTCGTAACGATCAAATAGCCCGGCTAAACGCAGGCATACGGGGGCAGTTTTGCCATTCGGAAAATCGAGCGGAATTCCAGAAAATGGCAGGAAATTTGCTTTCTTCGTCCGGTGATTCGTGTTGCGGGAACAATTTCAAGGCCAAGTTGTACCCGGTTATTTGCCCATCAGTTTTTTGAAGTTGGCAAATGCCGGAACATTCGTATTGTGGACGGCGCTAAATTCCTTGAACCTAAACGAATGAGTAAGAAGAACAAAAACAATACCTCCGGCCCAATTTCACAATTCATCCGGCATCATTACCGGCACTTTAACGCCGCCGCGCTGGTGGATGCCGCCAACGGTTATGTGGCCCATCTCAAGGACGGCGGGCGCATGATGGTTTGCCTGGCCGGCGCCATGAGCACCGCCGAACTGGGATTGTCCTTCGCCGAAATGATCCGGCAGGACAAAGTGCATCTGATCACGTGCACCGGAGCCAACCTCGAAGAGGACGTTTTCAACCTCGTCGCGCACGATTATTACGAACGTGTGCCGCATTATCGACAGCTTTCTCCCGGCGACGAAGAGAAGTTGCTCAATCGCCACCTGAATCGCGTGACCGACACGTGCATTCCCGAAGGCGAGGCCATGCGGCGGATGGAAAAAGCCATGCTGGAAGTCTGGACCGCCGCCGACACAAAGGGCGAACGCTTCTTTCCCCACGAATTCTTTTACCAGGTGCTTCGGAGCGGAAAATATAAAAAATATTATCAAATTGATCCAAAGGATTCCTGGATGCTTGCCGCCGCCGAAAAGAACCTGCCCATCGTGGTTCCGGGATGGGAAGATTCCACGCTGGGCAACATGTATGCGGCTGCCGTGATTCGTGGTGACGTCAAAAATGTCCACACCGTCCGCACCGGCATCGAATACATGACGTGGCTCGCTGAATTCTATACCCGCACGACCGTAAAGGGCCCATTAGGCATGTTCCAGATCGGCGGTGGTATCGCGGGCGATTTCCCGATTTGCGTTGTCCCCATGCTTCACCAGGACCTGCATCGTAAAAATGTCCCGCTCTGGGGCTACTTCTGTCAAATTAGTGACTCCACTACGAGCTATGGGAGCTACAGCGGCGCGGTGCCAAATGAGAAAATCACGTGGGGCAAGCTTGGGGTAGACACCCCCAAATTTATCATCGAGTCGGATGCAACCATCGTCGCGCCGCTCATATTCGCTCATGTTCTCGGGTGGTGACGCGAATTCATGTTTATACGATAACTTAATGAATCAATCGGAATTCCAGGTTTTGCTGGTGGAAGACGACCGGGACATTCAGGCGTCGTTGTCGCTGGTGCTGCAACAGGCGAACATCGTCCCGCGGCTCGCAAGCAACGTCCAGCAGGCGATTAAGGTCATGCGTGAAACATCGCTTGACCTGGTCCTGCTGGATTTGTCGCTGCCCGATGAGAATGGCCTTTCGTTGCTCCGCCGTCTCCAGGAAGATCCGCTGGTCAATAAGGCCCCCGTGATCATTTTGACGATGTCCCAGAGTCTGCAGGACAAAATGCTGGCCTTTGAGCTGGGCGCGGCAGATTACGTCGCCAAATCTGCCGAACCGTCGGAATTGCGCGCGCGCGTCATGGCCGTGCTCCAGTCCAAGCGCGAGCGCGATAAACTTGTCCAACTGAATCGCGAATTGGCCGCTGCCCGGGCTTCCGCCGAATCGGCCGCGCGCGCGAAGGCTGAATTTCTCGCCTCGATGAGCCATGAAATCCGGACTCCGATGAACGGCGTCATCGCCATGGTCGGTCTCCTGATGGAAACGCAATTGACCGCTGAGCAGCGCGGTTATCTCGAAACCATCCATGCCAGCAGCGACGCATTGCTGACGATTATCAACGATATTCTCGATTTCTCGAAAATCGAAGCCGGCAAGCTCGAGCTGAATCCGCATCTTTTTAGCCTGCGCGCCGGCATCGAAGAAACACTCGATCTGATGGCTGCCAAAGCGTTCGAAAAGAACCTGGATTTAATCTGCGATATCTCGGATGAAATTCCTGAAAAAATTGAAGGCGATCCATTGCGCCTGCGGCAGGTCCTGACAAACCTCCTGAGCAACGCGATTAAATTTACGAAAAGCGGCCATATTTCGCTTTGTGTCCGGATGGTGGCCTCGGAAATCGCCAGCGATGGCAAGCCGCAATTGCGCCTTCAATTTTCGGTGTCGGACACCGGCATCGGGATTTCCGCTGAAGGCCTGGCGCGACTTTTCAAGCCGTTTGTGCAGGCTGATGCCTCAACCGCGCAGAAATTTGGAGGAACAGGCCTGGGTCTGACCATCAGCAAACGCCTTGTCGAATTGATGGGCGGAAAAATCTGGGCCGAAAGCGTTGCCGATCGGGGTTCGATTTTTCATTTTACGATCACGGCGGTTACGGAAACCGCGGCAGCGCCATTCGCTTTAGCCGGCCGTCAGGAGAAATTGGCCGGACTTCGGGTCTTGGTTGTCGATGATAACGCAGCCAGCCGCGCGGCATTGCAAGATCGTTTTTCCCGCTGGGGGATGACGAGTATGAGCGCTGAGGACTCCAACCGCGCGCTGGAAATTCTGAAAGCCGGCGAAGAATTTGATATCGCGTTGCTTGATGTTCAAATGCCAGGCGCCGACGGTTTCACTCTTGCCGCCGAAATTCATCAACTGCCTCGGGCCGTCTTACTGCCAATCGTTTTACTCGTGCCATTGGGCGTTCGCCTGGAACCACCCAACTCAGGCCGAATACCCTTCATCAATTATGCACCCAAGCCGATCAGAACCACGCAGTTGTTTGAAGCGATTCGACGGGCCCTGACCAATACGAAGGCTCCGGTCGAAAATGCCTCCGAGGCCAAGCGCGGACTCCCGAAGGCTGCAGTCCAGGCTTTAAGCATTCTCATTTGCGACGACAATTCGATCAATCAAAAGGTGGCAACACGAATTTTGCAGCAACTGGGCTACAAGCCGGACGTCGTTGGAAACGGAGTGGAAGCGCTCGATGCCCTGGACAAAAAGCAGTATGACCTCGTGTTCATGGATGTCATGATGCCGGAAATGGATGGCCTCGAGGCGACGCGGCAAATTCGAAAGCGTCAAGAGGCGGCTGTTTCGGACAATTATAAATCCCGGATCATCATCATTGCGATGACAGCGCAGGCCATGCAGGGCGATCGGGAAAAATGCCTTGCCTCCGGCATGGATGACTACCTGCCCAAGCCCATCCGCCCCGGCGACGTCAGCGGCATGATCGCCAAGTGGACCGGCCCTGAAAACGGTATTAAGACTGAAGCCGCCGCGACTCCGGCGATAACCCCGGCCGCAGAAGCTCCCCCGATTGAAATGGACCGTCTGTCAGAATTGGCGGACGGAGACAAGGACACCCTGCGTGAACTTGTGGAACTCTTTACAAAACAAACGACGCGGCAATTGTCGCAATTGGAAACGGCGGTTCGGGCGAACAAAGCGGAGGAAGTCCGCCACCTGGCGCACAGTTGCAAAGGAGCCAGCGCCACAATGGGCATGGCGCCGCTGGCTGCGATCTTTTATGAGCTCGAAAAAATGGGCCGCGCCGGCGTAGTTGAAGGCGGGGCGCCCCTGCTCGCCTCCGCCGCCGCCGAGTTCGCGCGCGTCCAGAATTT
>DASYZW010000602.1:0-15700 GCA_035945915.1 Verrucomicrobiia bacterium
TTTACGATTTACGAGTGGCAGCGCCACCTGCCGTTGCGATTTACGCGGGCGGGAGTCCAGTCGATTTGTGTCCACCCACGGTCAAAAGCGCATTTTTACCATTTGTGATCTTTGTGATCTATGCGGTTAAATCCTCCGTACTCTCGGTTTTTCTCCTGTTCTAATCCGTGGCGTTCGTCGCGACCGTCGCGTGAGACCGTTTTCGGTAATCAGTGCCCATCTGTGTTCATCTGTGGCTTCGAAAGGCATTTTCAAATTCCGCCATTTATAATCTTTGCCTTTGCGGTTAATCCCCTTTCGCGCCAATTCGCGTAATTTGCGGAAAAATCGGGGGTGTCAAAAAGTGTCAAATCATCCTGTTGAACGTCCCTCGATTTTATGGCCAAATGGTACGTAGTATGGGAAGAATCTACGGTTTACGATTTACGAGTGGCAGCGCCACCTGCCGTTGCGATTTACGCGGGCGGGAGTCCAGTCGATTTGTGTCCCCCCACGGTCAAAAACGCGTTTTCAAATTCTGCCATTTGTGATCTATGTGATCTATGCGGTTAAATCCCCTGCTTTCTCGGTTTTCTCCTGTTCTAATCCGTGGCGTTCGTCGCGACCGTCGCGTGAGACCGTTTTCGGTAATCAGTGCCCATCTGTGTTCATCTGTGGCTCTGGAAAGTCCCGAATCCGCCAATCGCTTGACAGAACTCAGAATCAAAAATTTAGAACAAATTTTGCGCGCCTCATTTTTCGAACTGTCGCATGCAAAATGCATGATTCGTTCGAAAACGGCAAAACCAACGCTTCATAAAATATTGAAATACAGTCACCTATACAGAAACCGTTCCGCCGGATTTTTTTCCGGTCGCTGCGAAAATTTCCCGATTGGTGATGCTACAGTTCTCGACGACTTTTTCCTTCCAAACGGAACATTTAAGTTTATACAAGAGCGAGGCCAGCGCCAGGAGCGAGCATGAGTGCCAGCCCCGAAAGCGTTCGGGGTTCGTGCGGAGGGCCAGTGGAACAGGAGGGAACAGGAGCGGCGGGCGGGAGTCCAGTCGATATGTGTCCGTCCACGGTCAAAAGCGCATTTTTACTATTTGTGATCTTTGCGATCTATGCGGTTAATCCCCTTTTGCGCCGCCGCTTTTTATTCCGGTGTGGCGGATGTCGCGGCCTTCGTACAGGTACACAACATTTTCGGCGATGTTCGTGGCGTGGTCGGCGATTCGTTCGATGCTTTTGGAAACGACCATCCAATGCAGGCATCGTTTGATGGTGTCGGGATGTTCAACCATCTGCCGGGCCAGCAGGTCGTGGAAGGTTTTGTTGAGCGCGTCGACTTCTTTATCGCGAGGGATGACGGCGCGGGCGGCGGCGGGATCGCGATTTGCGAAGGAGTCCAGCGCCGCTTTGAGCATGTCGAAACTTAAACCCGTCATTTGCGTCAGGTTGAATCGGATTTCGATGGCCGGTTCGCGGCAGAGTTCCATGGCGCGTTTGGCGATCTGGGTCGCTTCGTCGCCAATGCGTTCGAGGTCATGGGAAATTTTAATGGCGGCGGTGACGAGCCGCAGATCGGTCGCCAGGGGCGCTTTGGTCAATTGCTGGACGACGCAATCCTCGATGTCCACTTCGAGTTTATCGATGATTTCATCGCTTTGTTTGACCTGCAAGGCCAGGTCGCTATTGCGCTGGACGAGGGATTGGACCGACCGGTTCGCCGCCGCCTCGGCATGGCCTCCCATCGTCAGTATTTTTTCCCTGAGAGAGCCGAGTTCCCGTTCAAAATGGGAGTCCATTCGTTTATGCGAATATATGGGAGTCCGCTCGACCGGGCACGTTTAAATTTCCGGCGGATGGCGCGGGGAATGTCAGAGCCAGCCGAGGGCGCGGGCCAGTTTGACGAGCAGGTAAGCGACGGCGGCGCTGGCGGGCAGGGTGAGCACCCAGGCCCAGAGGATGCGCTCGGCGACGTCGAGCTTGAGCGCGTTAAAATCCCTGGCGCAGCCGGCGCCCATGATGGAGGCGGTGATGGCGTGCGTGGTGGAGACCGGCATGCCGAAGTGGGCCGCGGCGAGCAAAACGCTCGCGCCGGTGGTTTCGGCGGCGAAGCCTTGAATCGGATGGATTTTTACCATTTTATGGCCGAGCGTCTTGATGATGCGCCAGCCGCCGGCGGCGGTGCCGGCGCACATGGTCAGGGCGCAAAGAACCTTGATCCAGGCGGCGATGTGAAGGGATTGCCCGGGCACGGGGGCTGGAGTTTTGAGAAAGGCGAGCCAGGCGGGAAGGTGATCAAAATTGCCGGCGATCGTGCCGCCGACCAGGGCCAGGGAGATAATGCCCATCGTCTTTTGGGCGTCGTTCGTCCCATGCGCGAAGCCCATGTACGCCGCGCTGAACAATTGCAATTTGCCGAAGAGCCGGTTGACGGTGACGGGACGCCAGTTGCGCAGCAACAGATATAAAATCGTCATGATCAGGAAACCAAAGACCAGGCCGACAATCGGCGAGGTGACCATGGGGACGATGACTTTCCACAGGATGCCCCGCTCTCCGGAGGCAGACCAGATAATGGAAGACCAGCGGTTGCCGGAAGCGGCGAGGACCGCGCCGCACAGTCCGCCGACCAGGGCGTGGGACGAGCTGGAGGGCAGGCCGGACCACCAGGTGATTAAATTCCACGCGACGGCGCCGGTCATGGCGCAACACAGGACCGGCATGGTGGCCACCAGCGGATCCACGAGCCCCGAGGCGATGGTCGTGGCGACGGCAGTTCCAAAAAAGGCGCCGACGAGATTGGTGACGGCGGCGAGCAGGATCGCCTGCCGCATGGACAAAACCTTGGTTGAAATGACCGTGGCAATGGAATTGGCGGTGTCATGAAAGCCGTTGATATAGGTGAATACCAGGGCGATGAAGATGACGAGCAGGATGAGGAACATTGCGCGTCAGGAATTCTTCAAAACGATCTGCATGACAACATTGCCCGCGTCGTGGCAGCGATCGATCACTTTTTCGATGAGCTCGTGAACATCGCGGACGGCGATGGCGCGGATGGCCTCGTACTTGCCGTTGTAGAGGTCGCGGAGAAATTCGTTCATGTATTTGTCCGCCTCGATTTCGACCAGTTGGAGGCGGTCATTGAAAGTTTTCATTCGTTCCATGTCCGCCATGTCGTGGAGCTGTTTCACCATTTGATGAATCGCGTCGGTCGCCTTGGCCATCATTTCGGCCTGCCGGGAAAAATCGACTCCTTCGAGGTGTTTGCCGGCGATGACGAGGCGTTCGGCGAGTTTCTCGGCGGCCTTGGCAATGCGGAAGAGGCCGCGCGCGAGGGCCTCGATGTCCTCGCGTTCGATGCCGGTGATGAAGGTTTTTACCAATTCACCGCTGATTTGTTCGGAGATTTTCTTTTCTTTCCGGCGAGTCAGGATCAGGTCGTCCAGGTTTTGGGTGTTCCCGGGTTCTTTCATCAGTTCGATGACGAGCCGGACGGTTTCGCGGGATTCCTGGGCGGCGGATTCCAGCAGGTCCTGAAATTTATCGCCTTTGCTGAAGAGTTGCTGGATAGAAAACATGCGGGAAAAAATGTATCGAAAAAGAGCGGCCACGCACGAAAATTCACGTGGCGGCGATTGGAGGGGACGTTTTTGTCCGCAAATTTCGCGAATGAGTCAGGGCGGCGCGGCAACGCCGGCCCCACCAGTGATTTTATCCGCGAATTTCCGCGGATTCGAAATGATAAGGATTTTCCTGATGGCAGTCCGAGGTTTGGACAGGTTGTGCGGCGAGCGTGGGGGGAACATGAACGAAATCAGCGCCGAGAGTGAAAAGAGTGCCAAGAGCGCCGGGAGTGCCATGAATGACATGGGGAGCAATTTACGATTTACGAGTGGCAGCGCCACCTGCCGTTGCGAAAAGGACGCAAAGTTTGGCTTAAAAATGCAATTCTCCGTCCTCTCTGTTCGCTCCTGTTCAACGGTGTCTGCTTTCTGCTGCGCAGGATTTTGGATTGCCCTTGCAGGGCGCGGGTCATTTGGTTCCTTTTTCCGCGGGCGGTGCCCACGGCTACTATGGGTTGCGCTTTCAGCGCGTCGGCAAATGGGAGGCAGCCCCTACCCGGAAATACTTTGTGGTCTTTGCGATCTATGTGGTTAAATCCTCCGTCCTCTCGGTTTTTCTCCTGTTAAACGGTGTCTGGCCGGCCATAGAAAAATCCATTCATTTCGTAGCTTCCTCCATTCCGGCGAAAAGAGTTCCCGTGATATAGGTCTTTTGCCTTTTCCATCTAATGTATTCATTATTCATTTGAGAAAATGATGAACAATCCAAACGAAATAGCCGCGGTCACGGCTCGCGATTCGCGGCGCAAGAGCGGTCCCTGCCAGCCTCCATCATCCATCCTCTGCCTGTTAATCCTGTTGCTGGCGTTGGTCCCGTGTCTTCGTGGTTTCGGGAATGATGGCACAAATTCCCTGCCGTTCGTCAGCCCGATGTTTGGCGATAACATGGTTCTTCAACGCGGCAAGCTGAATACGATATGGGGTTGGTCCGCTCCGGGCGATGTTGTCCGGGTTGAAATCGCCGGGCATAAAGCCCGCGCAATAGCCGGGGCTGATGGCCGTTGGGAAGCGCGCATCAAACCGCCTCCAACCGGTGGACCGTATGAGCTTAACATCGACGGTTCACAGCAACACGTGGCGTTGCATAATATCCTGGTCGGTGACGTTTGGCTTTGCGGCGGTCAATCGAACATGGAATTGCCGTTGTCCCGCACGCGGAATGGCGCCGAGGTGATCAGCCGGGCGAGTGACCCGCAAATCCGCTTTTTCCAGGTGCACAGCCACGCGGCTTATTCGCCAGTGCCTGTCCCGGAGGGTGAATGGAAAATTTGTTCCCCGCAAACGGTGGCCGAGGGCGAAGGATTTTCCGCTGTGGCGTACTATTTCGGCCGCAGAATCCAGCAGGACATCAAAGTGCCGGTCGGACTGGTCGAAGATTGCCTGGGCGGCACGCCCGCCGAAACGTGGATGAACCCGAAAACGCTGGCCGGCTTGAAAGAGTTTCAGCCGCAACTGGCGGAACTGCAGCGCTTGAAAGCCAGGGGCGGCCCCGAGTACGGCAACTTTGTCATGCACTGGTACGATGACTATGACATCGGCCTTAAGGGCGGCACCTGGGCCGCGCCCGGCCTTGACGATTCGTCCTGGAAAACAGTCCAAATCCCCGGCGGCTTCCGCGAACTCGGCGTTCCCGAATCGCCCGCCGTGTGCTGGTTTCGCAAGACGGTCGTGCTTCCCGACCCGTTGCCGGCCGGCCACGCGGCCATTTTCCTGGGCGTCATCGAGCGCATGGACACGACCTATATCAACGGCCAATGGGTCGGCGCCAGCGCGTGGGTTGAAAATCCCCGCTTTTATTTTCTGAAGCCGGGCGTCCTCAAGCCGGGCACGAATGTCATCGCGGTGCGCGTGTTTAAAACCAAACCGGACGGCGGGTTCATGTCGCCGGCCAAAAGCCTGAGATTGATCCTGGGCGATCGTTCCACAATTCCGCTGGCGGGTGATTGGAAAGGCGCGGTGAGCGTCGATGCGCGGCCGCCGCATCCGATGCCGATCAGTTTTGAAAATTGGCCCGTCATTCCCGGCGTGTTGTACCAGGGCATGTTGCAACCGGTCGCGCCCCTTGCCATCAGCGGCGTCATTTGGTACCAGGGCGAAGCCAACGCCGACCGCGCCTATCAATACCGCACCCTTTTGCCCGGGATGATTGCCGACTGGCGGGAATTGTTTCACCAGGGCAAGTTCCCGTTTTACATCGTCAGTCTCCCGGCGTTTATGCATCACTCGGACCAACCCGCGGAATCGTCCTGGGCCGAGTTGCGCGAAGCGCAGGCGTTGACCGCCGCGAACACGCCCCATTCCGGGCTGGCCGTCACCATCGACACCGGAGATCCTGACAACATTCATCCCATGGATAAAGAGATTGTCGGCGACCGTCTCGCGTTCTGCGCGCTCAACCAGTATTACGGAAAAAATATCCCGTTCCAGGGCCCGACGTTCGTTTCGATGAAACGGGTCGACGGCTCGCTTAAACTCAAATTCGCCCATACTGACGGCGGCCTCGTCGCCAAAGGCGGCGTGCCCGAGGAGTTCTCCGTCGCCGGGCCGGACCGAAAATGGCATTGGGCGGATGCGAAAATTGAGGGCAACGCCGTGATTGTATCATCGCCGGACGTTCCCGATCCGGTCGCGGCCCGATACGCCTGGCAATCGTTTCCGAAGGCGACTCTCTATAATGGCGCCGGTCTTCCCGCGGTTCCTTTCCGCACGGATGCGTGGCCTGAGAGTACGCAGCCGAAGTAGGATCGACCGGGATGTCCGTTTGACATGGGCGGAAAGCATTCGGTATGCTGCGACTGTGAAAGCCCTCCGACGATTGCGCCGGGCCGCGCGCGCTGCCGAAATTCAGGATGTTCCCGTTCCGGACCCCGGACCGGATGAAGTGTTGTTGAATGTGAGTCACTGCGGAGTCTGCGGTTCGGACCTTCATGCTTACTTAAATCATCGCGGCTACGAAGGTTTTCCCGAACGATTCACCTTCGGCCACGAATTTTCGGGCATCGTCGAAAACACCGGGCCCGGAGTGAGCAAGTGGAAAGCCGGCGACCGCGCGGTGGTCGTCTCGGTGCAGGGTTGTCTCGAAAAAAGTTGTCCCTATTGCAGCATCGGATTCTCGCAACTGTGCCGGAGCCGGAAAATTATCGGCATCCATCTGGATGGCGGCATGGCGGAATATTCCGTCGTAAACCAAAAATATCTTATTCCGCTGCCGGACGGAATGGACCTGATGGCGGCGGCGTTGGCGGAGCCGCTGTCCGTGGCCGATCACTGCGTGACGGATTGCGCAAAGACGGGAAAGGGCGAATTGGTGGTGGTTTCCGGGCCGGGAATCATCGGAATGCTGTGCGCCCTGGTGGCGCGATTCAGCGGCGCGGACGTGGTCATGGTGGGGACAGAAGCCGACGATCATTTGCGCCTGCCGGTGGCCCGCAAAATCGGTTTTCAGACGTTTATCACCGGACCCGGAAGACCTGCGCTCGCTGAACAATTGAAAGAGCGTTTCGGGCGTCTTGCCGATCATCACATTGAAGCCTCGGGAGCGCCGGCGGCCCTGATTAGCGCGACCGACGCCGTCCGGCCTTTGGGCACGATCACGATCGTGGGACTCTATGCCGACGACGTCCCGTTAAACCTGACCAAGCTGGTTCGCAACCAGATTAATTTAAAAACGAGTTACGTCTCCGACATTCCGAATTATCAGCGGGCCATTGAAATGCTCCATCGCGGGGACATCCCGATCAAGGAGCTGGTCCGAACGTATCCATTGACAGAAGGTTTAACCGCGTTTGCAGACGCCGAAAAGCAGGCTGTCTTGAAACCCATTTTAATTTGCCGGGAAAAAAACTGACGATCGAAGATTCAATTATGTCACAAGCGTTTCGCAATACCGTTGTAGGAAGTTATCCCCGTCCGGGACAGGTCGCCGATACGATGAAGCGGCCCAGTTGGACCCAAAACGAAGTGGACGACTATATCCGCTGGGCGGCGAAGGACCAGGCCGGGCTGGGACTGGAAGTCGTCACGGATGGCGAAGGCTATCGTGAAAACATGTTTTATTTTTACCAGAAGCGGGTCGACGGGGTGAGTTTCGAGCCGACGGTGAAACAGAATTTTGGCGACACGGGCTTTGGCATTGAATGTCCGCGCCTCGTCGGTGAATTAAAAAACCCGCGGTTCAACCTTGCGCATAACTGGAAACTGGCCCGCGAATCCGCGCCGGCATCGGTGCGCGTGAAACAAACCGTCACCGGCCCGCACGTGCTGACGCGTTTCACGGTCAATGAACGGCCTGATTTATATCCGGATGCCCAGGCGCTCTGCCGCGCGTGGGCAAAGATATTGATGATCGAGTTGAAACAGGTCGTGGCCGCCGGCTGCGATTTTATTCAATTTGACGAACCGATGTGGACGGAATCGCCGGAGCACAGCGAATGGGCCGCGGGCATCCTGAACGAGATGATCGATGAACTCGGACCCAAAGTGCGCATTGGCCTGCATGTTTGCGGGGGCAATCCGCGCCGCAAACGGGTTTACTTCACCAAATACACCGATCTCGCCCCCGCGTTCCGCAGGGCAAAAATTAACGAAGTTTCATTGGAACATTGCACCTTGAGCTACAATCTCATGGATCTGTGGCGGCTTTGGCCGTTCCAGGGCGACCTTGCGCTCGGCGTCATTGATCAACGCAGTGACGAGCTGGAATCCATCGATACCATCTGGAACCGCGTGAAACCGGCGCTGGAATTCTTTCCGCCGGAACGATTGATCCTGACGAGCGAATGCGGTTTTGGTCATGTGCCTCTTTCCATCACCCACGCGAAATTAAGCCGGCTCGTCGAAGCCTGCGAGGCATTCCGGAAACGGAAATAACGCAAGCGCCGGCTACCACTGGCCAAACTCATCCTTCGGAATTTGCGCTGACGCCGGATAAACGAGGTAAACCGTGTTATACGACTGCGCCCACGCGCGAATCACGTCCTGGCGCTTGTAGATATGGCGGACGCTTTTCTTCGGGTTCGTTCCCGGATCATTGTCCACGACATCGCCGTCCTTCGTGAATCCGATGCAGACGGTGAGATGACCATTGCCGGTCGAGACGCGGCTGGGGTCGAGCATTCCCCAGGGCGCGGAAATAATGACCGGGATGCCGGCATTGATCCACTGTTCCAGTTCGGAGATGCCGTTGAAACGCGTCACATACGCGCGCATTCCGTCAAAACTTCCGGCGAAGGCGGTGTTAAAGGGCCAGTTGCCCGTGCCCTGATACGCGTCGTCGTAAACGGCCGCCGCCACTTGCGGAACGTCCAGGTTCATTTCCGGGCGATTCAACACGGCCGCCCAGCGCTCCAGGACCATCGTGAGCGACGTAGGACTGCACCAGCCTTCCTCCTCCGGATAGGCATTCTGCGATTTTTCCGGCGTGGGAATAATTTTTCCCCAGGCCGCGCGGTCAGGCGCACCGGCGCGCGGAGTGACCTTCGTGTTCGAGAACGACAGGCCGAGAAATTTTAAATCCGGCAACGCGCCATTCGTTCCGCCGAGCGTGACCCTTACCTGCGCGGCGTCGGCCGGTTGCGCGAGTTCCAGCGTATCGGTTTTCACGTCGCCGTCGGCGTCCTTCTGTTGGCGCAGGCTCGTGCGCGGAAACGCGAGGTTGTCCGGCGACCATAATCCCATCGTGTAAAATTTGGTCGTGCGATCGGCGGAAACGGCCCGGGCCTCGACCTTCACGAACGTGCCGGCCGGGGCGTGGGCGTTCCAGGACACGATAAGTTCGTTCCAATCCATTCCGGCTTTAACGGGTGGCGAAAGCAAGACGGTTTCCCCGCCGGCATTGGTGGACGCGGCGAAGTTCGAAAATTGATCGAAACCCTTGAAAGAGCTGAATTGGGATGTATTGGACATGGGCGAAAATGTTTTGCAGCCGGTCAAAGTCACGGCGGCCGCGCAAAGGATTAAGGCCAACCTCTTTCGCATGGCCAATTCTGAAGAACCGGAAAAACAATGTCCAGCCGCTTTTGCCGGCGCCAGGGATGCGCGGTTCGCGCGGTGACATCGCGCGCTGTCCCTGGGGTCAATGTGACGATCCTGAAACAATGACCAATGCCGTTGATGAATTGACCTTAAATGCGGGTGTCCGGAGTTGCTTTGATTTTTCAAATCCGTCATGGGTTCGTAACAAACCGAAGATAGTCTTGCGGTTCCGGAAATTGATGCATTGGCAGGCCTGTCAGCGATAAGCGAAAGATGAATAAGCTGGATCATTTGTATGAGCCGCACCTGACGATCAGGAAATTTTCTATTTTGGCCGGCAAAGAATGGTTTCCCGGCCCATCCGATTGGTCACTCATTCAAGTTGAATCCGGCGCGGGCTACTGGCTGCACGGCTCCGCGAGCGTGCCTCTCGAACCCGATGCCGTTATCCTGGTTTCCGCCGGCGCGCGCGGACATATTCGGGCCAGCCAGTTGAACAGCATGACCGTGCATTCATTTGGCGTCATGCCCGCGCGCCTCACCGGTCTGATAACGTTGAACGAGCAGGATTTCCTCAAAAACGCCGCCGCCCAGGCCGATCTCGCCTGCCAGTTTTTCGCCGCGTCCAGCGCGATTTCCTGCCGGATGAAAGAGCTCCGCTCGCGCGGCAATGCGGAGGTCTTGCCGGCGCGGTTATCGTTGTTGCAGCTCTTTATCGAAGTCTTTCAGGCGCAACTGAACAAGGCCGAGCCGCCGCCCGATCGCGGCGATGCCCGCGAACGCCTGCGCGCTTTCCTGGCCATGGCGCCGCCGGACGTCCTGTCCGAGACCAGTTTCGATGAATTGGCCCGGATTACCCGTTGCACGCCCCGCCATTTGAGTCGCATTTTCTTTGACGAGATGGGAATGTCCTTTTCCGATAAGCGCGCGGAAATCCGCCTCGGGCGCGCCTGCGAACTCCTGGCCACCGGCAAATCCAAAGTCGTGGAAGTGGCTTTCGAAAGCGGATACAAATCCCTGAGCCTGTTTAACCAGATGTTCACCCGCCGTTTCGGGGTGAGTCCCGGCAAATGGCGCGAACGGCATCGCGCCAACGGAGAAAGCCGCCCGCGCAGTGCGGGAACCGCGCCACGCCGCGAGCAGGAACAGGTTAATTAAATAGCTGCCTGCGCAGAGAGAGAAACGAGTTTGATTCCGCGCAAACTCGCTAGGGCGTTTCAAAGGCGCGATAGAACCGGGCTGTGTTGGTTGCCTGGAAATCCTGGATGAGGTACGGGCTGCCGGGGAAATTGGTCACGCTGGCGACCGTGGACCATTGCGTGGAAACCAGGTTCGTGCCGCTTTGCACGGTGTAATTGTAGCCGCTGGCTCCGTACAGGTTTAGATTAAATTGCGATTGCGAAATTTTCTGAGGCTGGCCCAGGAGGGGCACGTTCGCGGGATAGACGACAATATTCACGACGGGGTTGGTCGGCGGAATATTCACGATATGATACCCGGCCGGATCATAATAGCCGGAATTGTCCAGGCCATGGTTACCGCAGCAATTCGCGTTGACGTACCATTCTCCCGGGGCCGCGCCGAAAGAGAAATAGCCGTTGTTGTCCGTATCGATGAATGCGGTGACGAATTGATTGGCGTTGATGCTTGCGCTCGCGCCGACGCTCACTCCCGATATCGGCGTGCCGTTGTTGTTGACCAATTGGCCGGAAATCGTCGCGGTGATGGGAAGGCCGATGAAATTTTGCAGATCGGCCTGGTTGGTTGCCAGTTGGACGCCGTTGATATCGCTGAAAATATAATTGCCATAATTGGCGGTTTCGATGCCGGTCAAATCGCCGATGTTCGGGGAACAATTCCATGCGACGCTGTTGGTACCGAAGGCATTGGTGCTGACCAGCGCCACGACGCCGTAATTTCCATTCATATCGGTGAAGCTTTTGCTGTTCAGGAGTTGCTCGGTGTCATTGCAGGACATTGGCACGTTGGCCACGGGCACGTTCGAGACAGTTACCTGGCCATAAAAAAGCGCATTGCCCCTGTATAAGCCGATGTTGCCATTGGTGACCGGCCCGGCGCCGGCCATTGCGATCAGGGCGTTATTTTGCGGCGATAAATAGCCCCGGCGCGACAGGCGATCTGCTTCGATTTTCAATTTCCAGTTATTGGACGTGCCGTAGAAGGTGTAGTTGCCGTTGGTGTCCGTGAAGACGACCTCAAAGAGGTTGTTGTTTTGGGCCTGGATGAAGACTCCGCCGAGCGTGTTGCTGCTGGACAGGTCATAAACCGAACCGGAGATGGCGACCGTCCCATTGGTAAGCACCAGGTTATTTGTCACGGACACGCCGTTGGTGAGCGTGAATTGCGGCGCCATGCTTTGGTCGGCATAATAGCCGGGCAATGCGGCCAGCAGCACGTAGGAACCCGGAATCAGCGCCAGCGAATAATGCCCGGAACTATCGGTAATCGCCGCGCTGCCGTAATGCTGGTCTTGCGCCGTCAAGGCGACGACAATTGCCCCGGCAAGCGGCGCCACGCCGTTGCTGTAAACGACGCCGCCGGCAAATTGCCCGGTTGCCGCGTTCGTGATATTCAGCACGGCGGTGACCGGGGTGAACGCCCCGGAAGGGTTGCTAAGGACGCGATAAATCTTTTGGCCAACCAGGCTTTCCAGCGGCGGCGCGAAGCTCAGCGTCGTCGTAATCGCGCCCGCCGCGGGATTGCTGTCATACGGAACGCTGATGTTGGTGATCCCGCCAATCGTCGTCACACCGCCATCGCTGATGTTAAATACATCGATCAAAGGATCGTTGGCCTGAACGACGCCGCTGCCGTTGAGATCGAGGTAGGTCTGCACGGTTACCTGCTCGCCGCTGGTGAGACCTGAAATGTTCAGGGTAATCGGACCGGTGTACGAATTGCTGGTTGCGGAGGGAGTGACGGTCACGGTCACCGCGGCCATGGATCGATTGATGCCGGCACAGAGGCCCGCGGCCAGAATGGCGGACGTTACGAATGAAGACACTAAGCCCGAATGACGCGTTGCGAATTTCATAATTTTTTGCCTGTCCGAATTAGGGCTAAAGCATATCACACATTTGCAAATGCCGCAAACGACCCCGGAAAGGGCGTTCACTCGTTTTAGGAAAGGATGTGCCAGGCGCGGCTGCGCGATTGATTGGCTTCGCGCAGACTTGCCTTTCGCGCCAGTGGCAAGCTAATTTCAATCCGTTGAGTGCAGACGACCAATCCAAACCCGGGGAAGAGGTTTCCTCTCACGGTGGTTTCAGTCCCCGGCGTGTTTTTGCCACGACGCAATGGTCGGTGGTGCTGACCGCCGGGCGGGCGGAGTTTGAGCAGGCGCAAACGGCCCTGGAAACGCTGTGCCGGACTTATTGGTATCCGCTTTACGCGTACGTGCGGCGGCGCGGGTATTCCCCGGCGGATGCCGAGGACCTCACGCAGGAATTCTTCGCGTGGCTGCTCGAACGGAAATGGCTCGGGAAAGCCGACCCGCAACGCGGCCGTTTTCGATCGTTTCTTTTAACGAGCATCAGCAACTTTTTGTCCAATGAATGGGACAAGGCCCGGACGCAAAAGCGCGGCGGCGGAAAAATTATTTCCCTCGAACGCGATGAAGCCGAGAACCGCTATACGTGGCAGCCCTTGTCTTATTCGATTCCCGAAGCCTCCCTTACTCCGGAACAAAGTTTTGAATGGCGCTGGGCCCTGACGCTTTTGGACCATGTGATGGGCCGGCTCAGCGCGGAATTTGAGCAGGAGAACAAAAAAGAATTATTCGAAGCGTTAAAGCCCTGCCTGCTCGGAGACGGATCGGCCCAACCCTACGCGACGCTGGCGTCCATACTGGGAATGAGCGAAGGTTCAATCAAAGTGACGGTCCATCGCCTGCGCCAGCGGTATCGCCAGTTGCTTCGCGACGAAATCGCCAGCACGGTTGCCGTGCCCGAAGAGGTCGAGGAGGAAATGCGCTACTTGTTCGCGGTATTGACCCGCCGATAAGGACAATTCGCCGTCTTTTTACTATCCACCCGCGGGCGTTCCATTATATATCGGTTGCGGATCATTATGGAAAATTTCCCGGTTTGCCCGGTTTGCGGGACGACGATCGTCCCCAGCGCGCCGCAGGGCCTGTGCGCGGAATGCCTGCTGCGCGCCGGGTTTGAGACCAAGTCGGGCAACAAGTCCACCGACGGCAAATTAGCCACGGTCCTTGCGCCCCTCGAGGAGGTGGCCAAATGCTTTCCTTTGCTGGAAATCATCGAACTGGCGGGTTATGGCGGAATGGGAGCCGTCTATAAAGTGCGTCAACCCCAGTTGGCCCGGTTTGCCGCCTTGAAATTTTTATTTCCGGAAAAACAAAGTTCGCCCCTCTTCGCCGAGCGTTTCGAACGTGAGGCCGGAACGCTCGCGGCGCTCTCTCACCCCAACATTGTCGCCGTTTACGATTTCGGCAAAGCCGACGGCCGGTTTTACCTGCTGATGGAGTTCGTGGACGGCCTTACCCTCCGGCAATTGTTCCGCGCAAGAAGGCTCTCGCCCGCTGAAGCTGTCGCCATCGTGCCGAAGATATGCGACGCCCTGCAATATGCGCATGACCAGGGTGTGATCCATCGGGACGTTAAACCGGAGAACATTTTGATCGATAAAACCGGCGAGGTGAAAATCGCGGACTTCGGGATCGCCAAAATGCTGAATCTTCCCGGCAACGTTTCCCTGACCGGCACGATGGACGTGATCGGCACGCCGCTTTACATGGCCCCGGAACAAATTGAAAATCCGCATCTGGTCGATTCCCGGGCGGACATTTATTCGCTGGGCGTCGTTTTTTACGAAATGCTTACCGGCGAATTGCCGTTGGGAAAATTCCAGCCGCCGTCGCAAAAGCTGGAAACCGACCCGCGGCTGGATGACGTGGTGATCCATGCCCTTGAAAAGGAGCCGGACCTTCGTTACCAGCAGGTCGGCCAATTGAAGGCGGACGTCGAGAAGATAGCGCAGACATTGGTCCCGGCGGAAGAAGCCGGGCAGAGGGTGACCGCGGCGCCGGCGTCTCGTTCGACGCGTCCGGCCGCGCTGGTGGCCGCCGCGCAGGCTGCCGCGCGCGCGGCGCTGCCGCCGAAACCGGTGCGGCGACCGGCGAAGCCTGCCCGGGGACGGCGCAAAATAGCGCTTTCAGTGGCTGTCGTTTTGGTCCTCGCCGCCGCACTCCTGGTACTTCTGCTTCTATTGATGAACAAATAGCGTCGTTAGAGCAAATGTCGAAGGGCACCTCCTGCCGGGCTTGTAACCTTTCCCCGGGTTTCCTTTATAACATAGAAAAGAGATAACATTATGAGGGGTGAACATTATGATACTTGTGGCCGGCCGGAGCCCCGTCGGGGCAAGCGCCAGGCGTTGCCGCAATTGAAACAAATCTCCAACGAATTCATCACCCGCGCTTTGCATTGCGACGGATATGAAAACGCGGGATTCATTTCCAATGCCGCCTCGGCATTGCTGATGCATTTATCAACACCACCCTGCCTGGAGCGGGGAGAGGCGGAAAATGTTCATCGGAAACGGCTGCCGGTGATCCACTTTCCGCCTTTTGTGATTGTTCCGAGGATTTCGTTCATTGAATAGAAAATAGACAATTCACGATGTCATCCCTGGCGGCATTGGAATCTGCGGCCGCCGGATGGCAAGGCCATAAATAAATATCGAGATTAGTCCGGTGCCGGAGCCACCCGCCGTCCCGTTGGTTTGCCTGGGTACGGAGGATTCGAGGCTCTGGCGCCGGACGGTGATTGCCCGCACTTTGTTGCGCCGGCCTGGTAACCGGGTCGCGGTCCGGGATTTTTTTTAAAGTGACGCGCGATTCGTGTTACTCCCACGCCTGCCAGTTAATTCGCAATGACTGGCTCCAGCCACTCGATTGGTCAACCCGAAAAACATTTACCCGGAAGGCGCTGACTGAATTGCTGGAAACTGAGATCGCGAACGTGTCGCTTACGTCCTGGTACGACGGATCGTTGGCGATATTGACGAGTATCTTCGGCGCGAACGGAAATGAATACGGGAATATAATGGTGAAATTGGTTTCGACG
>DASYZW010000603.1:0-15112 GCA_035945915.1 Verrucomicrobiia bacterium
ATTGGGGCGGCGGATTTGCTTTGGAAACTGACTGGCAATACGACCTATTATAATGACGCCGTGCTTGCGGCCAATTTTACGCGCCATGTCCTGTCCTGGGACAGGACCTTGCCTGCTTATGGGTCAGGCGACGCGGCGGGCTTCAACGGCATTTTTATGCGCTGGATGTCGCGATTTTTGAACGACGCCGGTCTTTGGCCGCAATTTTACGATTGGATGTCGCTTAACGCCAATGCCGCCTGGCGCGTTCGGCGAGCCGATAACCTGTCCTGGCAGGACTGGACTTCGCCCACGCCAGCCGGCACGCTGGACTCCTGGAATTGTTCGGATACCGTCGTAGCCCTGCAAGTCGTTCCATCCGAGCCGCCTCATTGAGCTTTTTTCTGTCTTAATTTCGGATTTTGGCAATAAACCTGCTAAAGAAATCTCCGAATTTGGACGGTCAAATAGCCATGAACAAATCCATTACTATCGCGATTGCTATTTTTTTGGGAGCTTTTTGTTTAAACGCCGGCGCCATCATCGTCGTCGGCCCCCAAACGGTTTCCTACGTAGGCATCTCGGACGACACCCCGCAGCCGAACAATCTTCTTGATATCACGTACGAAGTGGATGAAATCCAGGCCGGCGTTTACCTATACAATTACGAACTGCAGACCATCGATCCGGCCGCTTTAACCTCATTCACCATTGGCGGCGCGCACGATCCCATCAATACTACCGGCATGGCGATGTTGAATTACGGCCACGCTGACGCGAATGACTCTGGATTCAACAGTGATTCCGTAGGTTGGGACTGGGGTTTTAGGTCGGATATCACGTCCGATGAAGTCAGTTTCACTTCCGACGTCGCACCTGGCTACGCTGGCTTTACCGCGAACGATGACGACATCGAATGGAGTTCGCCGGCTTTGCTCCCGGCGCCAGTGCCGGAACCTACCGCTTTTGCATTGTTGGCGGCTTCCGCCTCTGCATTTTGCCTGTTCAAAGACCGCTTGCGGGTCCGCTAAGCGGCCTCATGTCGGGCGTTGCTGGCCTCCTATTGAAGCTTCCCGCTCCCTTCGATCGGCCATCTGTCCACGACTTCTCCGTTCCGATGGACTACAAATTCACGATATAAATTGCTCGTCGTGCATCCGTGCGAAGGGATAATTTCGAGACGGTCGCCCACGTTAATTTCCCGGTTCCCGCTTAGCTCGATTGTCATGTGTTCTTCCGAAGTGTAACTGAGAACCTTTCCATCCCCTGGGTTCTTCAGCCGGGGCGGTCCCCACTCAGCGCCGATGCCTTTGCGCCCGACATCAATGATCGCGGTGCGCGGTTTGGCTCGACTGACGACCGTCGTAAGGATGCTCATGGCCTGACGGAATTCCGGCCGAATGTCTGTGTACCACCAATCCATCGCCGCGTACGAGCCGGCCTGCACCTCGTCGATGCCGTCGGTGTTCCCGTTAATGTCATAGGTTCCCGTGCCGCCGCCGCTCACGATGCGGATCGGAATGCCGGCGCGTTCGATCTGTCGCCGCGTATTAACGAGCCGCTCAATTGCGGCGCGCGACTGGCTAACCCGTTCGTTTGCATCGCGAAGGTCAACGCAATGGCCTTCGTATCCCTGCAAACCCTCGAATTTTAAACCGGGCAATGAAATAACCAAACCGGCCAAATCCACTGCCGGTTGGCCGGGCGCGACGCCGCAACGGCCCATTCCAATATCCACTTCCACCAAAACCCGGAGGGTGACACCGGCGGACAACGCATGCGCGGACAGCATTCGGATATTCTCAGGAGAATCCACAGCCACGATCGGGTTGGCGCGGGAGCACAAGGCGATCAATCGTTCAATTTTTAGCGGGCCCACTATTTCGTTGGCGATCAGAATCTCCCGAATCCCGGCGTCAGCCAGCACCTCTGCCTCTCCCAGCTTTGCGCAGGTCATTCCCACGGCCCCCGCTTCCATTTGCAACCGTGCAATCCGCGTACATTTGTGACTTTTAAAATGAGGGCGCAACCGACACCGCCGCGTCTCAAAAAATGACGCCATCGAGTTGATATTTTCCCGCAAGGCGTCAAAATCCAGCAGTAATGCCGGGGTATCAACGGTGGCAAGAGGCTTGCTTATATTCATTGTTTTAGGCAGGGCAGAATGACGGAAAAGTGCAAAATTATAAATGAAAAACGCCGGCGCGGCCCAAGGCGGCTACATGATTAAATTTAAATCTGAAATTTCGACGGAAGAAACGGAGGTTCGTGCGGCAGAACCTCCGCCGCGTTCCATTTTTCAATTGTGGTCGTGGCTGGTGGTTTTGCTGATTGTCTTGTTGATGGCGTTCGTTCGGTATCGGCTGCTCGACCTGCCCCTGGAGCGCGACGAGGGCGAATACGCTTGCGCCGGCCAGATGATCCTCGACGGCATCCCGCCCTACCAACTCGTGTACAACATGAAATTGCCGGGCACATATTTCGCCTGTGCCCTGGGTATGTCGGCATTCGGGCAAACGGCGGCGGGGGTCCACGCCACCCTGATCGTGGTCAACAGCTTGGCCATCATTTTTACTTTTTTGCTCGGGCAG
Organism: Verrucomicrobiia bacterium; assembly: GCA_035945915.1. Classification (GTDB taxonomy): domain Bacteria; phylum Verrucomicrobiota; class Verrucomicrobiia; order Limisphaerales; family UBA11358; genus UBA11358. The sequence continues at coordinate 2,571 of DASYZW010000603.1, forward strand.
CGGCTATTCGGAAACATCGCCGGATTGGCGGCCTGCGCGACCTACGGCGTTCTGTCGGCCAGCCCGGTCGTCCTGGGATTGGCCGCGCACGCCAATCAATTCGTGATGCTGTTTGCCGTCTGGGGCGCGTGGCAGTTATGGAAGGCGGAAGAGTTTTATCGCTGGCACGCTTTCCTGGTCAGCGGCGTCTTGTTCGGACTGGCATTCCTGATGAAGCAACAAGGTATTTGCTTTTGCCTTTTTGCAGTGGCCGTGGTGATTTGCCACGCCATCCATAGTGGAACGCTTCTGAAACCCGTCTTCCTGCACAAAATGTTCTTCCTTCTCGCCGGCATGGCGCTGCCGTTCGGCGCACTCTGTAGTTACCTGGACCACGCAGGCGTCTCGCAGAAGTTCTGGTTCTGGACGTTCGATTATGCCCGTTCCTACGCCTCGGAACTTACCGTCATGGATGGCCTGCATAACCTGGGTGTTTACGCCGCCAAAACGTGGCCGATCTATTTTCCGTTTTTGGGATTTCTCGTCGTCAGCCTGCCCTTCGTGCTGCGGGACCGCGCGCTTCGGGGCCAAATCATTTTTGGCGCCCTGTTTCTGTTTTTCTCCCTCCTCGGCGCATCCATCGATTTCTATTTTCGCGAGCATTACTTCATCCTCATTCTTCCTGCGCTGGCCATGTTCGTGGGCCTGGCGATTGTGTCCCTGCAGTTCGCCACTGCGAATTACCCGCTGAAAATCGTTCCGCCATTCGTGTTTCTCTTGATTTTTGCCGGCTCGGTCTATCAGCAGCGACAATTCTTTTTCCAGTTTCCCGCCAACGCCGTGAGCCGAATTATTTACAAGGGCGATGCTCCGTTTGCCGACATGCCTGCGGTGGGCGGTTACATCGCCGGCCACTCCGCTCCGGGCGCCACGGTAGCCGTGGTGGGTTCCGAGCCGGAAATTTATTTTTACGCCCACCGCCATCCGGCCACCGGCTACATCTACACCTACCCGCTCATGGAATCGCAGCCGTACGCGAAGCAAATGCAGGCTGAAATGATCAGCCAGATTGAAACCAACAAACCGGCATTTTTGGTTTTCGTCAGCAATCCCGGCTCCTGGCATACGCTGCCCAATTCCGACCGCTCCATCTTTGATTGGTTCACAAAGTATTCGGACAAAAACTATGATCGGGTCGCGCTCGTGGACCAGATTGCGTGGGACAAAACAACCTTTGTGGACGGCGACCGCATCAGGAATTATCGGCTCAAAGGACCCGATTATGTGGGGATTTTCAAGCGCAAGGCGGGTAATTGACTTAACCCGGCAGAGACAAATTCAGCGGACTACTTCGCAAGCTCGCGCTCGGTCTTGAGCCTCAACTGTCCGCACGCGGCGTCAATGTCATGGCCTTTTTCACGCCGCAAGGTTGCCGTGACATTTTGCTTTTCGAGCGCTTCAAGAAATTGTTCGCACACTTCGTCACGCGGCCGTTCCCATTTCAATCCCTCAACTGTGTTGTAGGGGATCAAATTGACCTTGGCAAAAATCTTTTTCGCCAGGGCGGCCAGCGGCCGCGTTTGCTCCAGCGCATCATTCACGCCGGCGATGAGAATATATTCCAGCGTGATCATCCGCCCTTTTTTGGCCTGGTATTCCGCGCATGCCGCCACCAGTTCCGCCAGCGGATACTTCCGGTTGACCGGCATAATCCTGGCGCGCACCTCGTCGGTCGCGCCATGCAGGGACACCGCCAGCCGAAATTGCATCGGCTCAGCGGCCAATTTCCGGATCTGCGGCGCGAGGCCGCTGGTCGAAATCGTGATTTTACGCGCGCCAATGCCGCCGCCCCACGGCGCATTCAAAATCCGCAACGCCGCCATCAAGCTATCGTAATTCGCCAGCGGTTCGCCCATGCCCATCACGACGATGTTGTCAACGATGCGCGCCTGCGCAGGCTGGCCGTCCGGGGGTGGGACCGGGGCCGGGCCGCCCGCATTACGGGCGGTCGCGCCGCGGCGCAGCGTCCCTGCCCCGGATCGGCGCTCGATCGACAGGACCTGCTCTATGATTTCGTGCGGTTGCAGGTTGCGCTTCCATCCTTCCAGGCCGCTCGCGCAGAATTTGCAGCCGTATGCGCAACCGACCTGCGTGGAAATACAAAGGGTATGACGATCGCTCGCATCGCCATAAAGCGCTGGGTTCGCCGGAATCAAAACACTTTCAATGAGCGAATGGTCGGCGAGCCGCCAAAGAAATTTTTCGGTGGTGTCGGGCGAGCCCTGTTTGCGCACCAGCTCCAGGCTTTGCAATGAATATTGTTCACGCAATTTGGCGCGCAGGTCGCGGGGAAGATTCGTCATCAAGTCCCAATCCGTCACCCGCCGCGCATAGAGCCATTCGAGCAATTGCGTCACGCGATAGGCAGGTTGAGACCACGATTCGAATCGGGCCTCCAATTCCTCGCGCGATTGTGATTTGATGTCCGTCAGCATGGCAACATTCCAAGCCAAAGAGCCTACCTCAAAAACTTGAAGCGCGAAACCGAATAAGACAGCTTCGGGAAATTATTGAAGAGCCGGACCGTCTCAACTCGCTGAATCCAGCCGCCGGCGGATGATGTTAGCGAGCCTGGCCACTTCAAAAGGATTGGGCAAAAGTTGACCAAGCGAAAGCTTTTGTCCATCACCTCCGCGTTATCCGCGCGTTACGGATACGTCAACCGGTAAAAGCGATTCGTTGCTTGAACCGTGTCGCCAAATTGGGCGATGCCCAAAAAAGGCGGCACGGTCACGCTGCCAATGGAAGTCCATTGCGGATTGGACAGCGACGGGGTCGTTTGAACGCTATAGGTCTGGCCCGGTGTGCCGATCAGGTTCAGCATCACCCGCCCATTGTTTTGTTGAGCCGACGTGAAGAACGGAACCGGGCCGGGCCTGAGCATCACCGCCCGCTCGGTCAGGCGCGGAGCGTTTGCAGTCCAATACCAATAGGTGCGGAAATCATAATGTTTGCCGGCCACCGCGTTGAAACCGAGCGGAAATTCCTGGTATAGCACGTTTGGAAATTGGCCGCGCTTGATTGTTTGCGATGCGACCGTGATATTGTCATCCACATCGACCACGGAAATTTGCGCCACGGCCGAATTGTCCCGGTTAAAATTGTCCACCTTCAACTCAAACTGCGCCACGTAATCGCCCGGCGCCAACCCGCCCACGCCCGGGCCGGTGCAGAGATAACCCGAGCTGGTTTGGCGAATCGGGTCAGCCTCCCAGCCGTTCAGCCCGTCCAATTCTCCCAGGGCATGCCCGAGGTTCGCCCCGCTCCAATTCATCAACCCATCAATCGCAACGTCTGAAATGGTGAGTGTCGGCGCATTGGTCGCATGGTTCCAATAAACGCGGAACTCCAGCGGATCCGAGGCAACGGTATTGGTAAATAACAGAAAAAAATCCTGCGGCACATTCGCGCTCCCGAACGCATTCCACGGAATCTCCGTGCTCGCCAGCAGCGTGCCGCCATTGCTTTCGCGCACGTCCAGTTCCACCAGGTCGGCGACCGAATTGCTCAAGGCGCCAACAGCAAGTTGGAAATGCGCCGCATGCGGACCCGTCGGCAGGTACGAAATGTATGGGCCATACTGGAGGAAATTGGCCTGCGTGGCGTTGGCGGACGTGGCGCTCCAGCCCAGCGTGCCCGACGGTCCGCCAATGGAATGTTTAAACGCCGGGTCGCCCGCCCCTTTGCAAAACGCGAGCGCGGCGGTGATCGGCTCGGCCAGCGCGTCCACCGCCATCAACGCCGAGCTTTGTCGCGAAGCGTCGTCGGTGTCGTATGGCCCGTCCCAAAGCTGCCCCAGTTGGTTGAATATATTTCGGTCATTGAACCATACCGCGTGCGCGTTGGTATAAAGGAAATTGTAATAAGGCGCATATCGCGTTTCATCGTAGAGATACGTTAAATTGCGTTGGAAAATGCCTTTGAATTCCGTCCCGTCACCGCCGCAATCCCCGCCGCACGGTTCGAGCAGCACACCTTTGTTATCCACCAGGTTCGTGATGGTGGAACTGGCGATGCCCATGGCCTGCTGAAGATATCCCGTGTTGCCGGTCACTTTGTAAAGGTCAGTCAGGCCGCCGAGAATAACGCCCTGGTTATATGTCCACGTTGTTCCGCCATTATTCACGCAGCCGTTCAAGCCGTCGTTGACGAGATTGAGGGAATCAATCATCCCGCTGTTTTTAAACCACGTCCATTCGTTGGTGGCCCAATAAAAGAAATTCAACGGCCCGGTGTCATTTGGAGTTCGCTGGTGCAACCGGATGGCCGCGAGCAAAAACAGTTCGTTGGGGATTGCATTTTTATAGGTATGACTGGTATTCCACCAAACGCCGCCCGGACACAGTTTGTTGGTCGTGTCCCAACCGTTCGTCATATTGTCGAAAATGACTTTGGCCATGTTCAGAAAGTTTGTATTGCCGGACACGTCGTAACCACGAATCCACGAATTGCACCACCAGCCGTTGTCGTCGTAATAACTATCCAGAAAATCGCCGGAAGCATTCAGGGCGAACGTATTGGTCAGCGTTGCGTCATATTGGGAATCGTTGTTGGCAATGATGTCTTCAATGAGCGCTTCGATGCAATTGGCCGAATTCCACCAACCGGTCGAATCGTACGTGCCGCCCGCGTTATACCATTGCTGCATCATCTGAACTCCCGCCTCTGTATTCGCGTTAAAATCGTCGCCCGCCAGCGGCAGGACCGATGAACCGCCGCTGACGGCAAATACCGCAATGTTTGCGCTGGGGCTGTTCGACGGAAATATGTAGTTCAGCCTGATGCCCGTGATGGGACTGAGCACGTCTTTCAATGAAACATCGCCGGGATAGAGACGCGGGCTGCCGCTATTGATCGCGTTCACTGAGCTGTTGTTCACGTACACTCGTCCATTGGCATAAAACGCCACGGGAACATTGTAAAACCAATCGGGCACCGTGATATTGTTGCTTTCGGTGGACCCATCGGCGTGATAGACAGTGCAACCAAACGTCCCCGGCCCGGCGCCGCAAGCGGTCAAAAAGGACAACGCCGCGACATTGGTTGGCGATTGCAAAATGATCAGAGTGCTTGGAACGTTCGAGTTAATCAGCACGGCGTCATTCGCCGCGTAATTCGGGGGCATCTGATAGATAGCACCCGGCGCCGATACGTTGGTCACCAGGGACGAGGGAATCGGCAGTCCCGTTTCCGGAGCCTGGGGCACATAACCGGTTTCATAATAAGTCGATCCGGTATTGTTCGTGCCGCCGTCCATGGTGGCAGTCGTCACCCCGGTCAAGGGAAGCGGCTTGCCCGCGTTTTGGGCCATCACGATTTGCTCGTTGTAACCGGTCACGACAATCGGACTGTAAATCCCTCCATTCAGCCCGCTCACGGCCATGATCGCCCCATGGCCGCCGCCCGAAAGAAAGGCGAAATTGATTTTGGTTACCGGGCTGGTCGTGTCCGTCAGCGGAATGTCCAGCGAGTACAACTGCGGATCATTCCCGTTCACAGATGAAAAGACGAATGTCCCCACGTCAACACGGCCATTGGCGATCCACGCGGGATTCGGCCCGTTAAACCAATCCGGAATACTGCTGCTTCCCGTCTCCACGGCGCCATCCTGGTGATCGACCGAGTAACTGAACGCTACGCCGTTATGTCCTCCGCTTTCCAATAATGAAAGGCCCGAATACGCCGCGGGCGAGGTCAACGTCAATGTCCCAGTGGTCAGTTGTGAATCCAGCATGAGCGCGTCATTGGCCGCGTAGCTTGGCGGCATGGTGTACTGATGATTGGGCAGGACCGCGCTGCTGAACGTCGTGCCAGGATGAGGAATGCCCGTCGTGAGATTGGTCACGTTATACCCCTCCTCATACCAGGTGGTCCCGGTATTGCCGGTGCCGTTGTCCATGGTCGCCGTGGTGTATCCCCCCGCCACCGCCGGCGCCGGCGCTGTCGCCGGCACAATCATTTCCTGGTTAAAACTGCCGCTGGTCAATGGCAACGGAGTGAAGCCGGCATGCGCCGCTTGAGCAAAAAGAATCAACAGTATCGCCGCCAGGGACGATTCTCCGGTCACACGTCGGCGCCCCGAACCGATGGTCCGGTCCTTCTCAAACCATCGGAGTCTTATACTGGATTGTTCCATATGGAATCTGCCCATGTCAGGCTCGCGTTTTTCGAAAAATGGCGCGTGGTTTAAAACCTGCGTTGTAGGCGATTCCCGCGTTTTGGCGCCGCCGGCAGGGTTAAGGTTATTTCGTTGCTCATAGTATACCCGTTAAAGCCCATTCCGGCGAGCAGTTTGTTGCATCAGCTAGTCGGCGAAAGGGTTACCGTAACAATCAAACAAAGCGCGATTAGCACACCATTTTGTCTTGACATAGATTATTGTTTTATGACATAGTGATAAGGGTGGTTATTTCGTCAGCGATCAAAAAATAAATCAAACCTCAAAACGTATGAGAACAAAACATATTAAATCCTGCAATTCACTCAATACTGCTATGTCCCTGGCAGCAGTCGTCTTCACGGCCGTGAACTTGCCAGCACAGAACCTGCTCGTTTCGGACTACAACAATGGTGATATCTATCAAATCACACCCGGCGGAGTTCAGAGCGTCTTTGTATCGGGAATGAATTATCCATTTGGAATGGCGTTCAACAGCGCCGGCGACCTGTTCGTGGCAAATTCAGCAAATGACTCGGGGGCGGGCTCCATTGTCGAAATCAATCCAGGGGGTGCGCAAAGCACGTTTGCGAGCGGCGTAGATCCCAAGGCGCTGGCTTTCAACAACGTGGGCGACCTGTTTGAATCCGACTACAAAAGCGGCAACATCTATGAGTACCTGCCTAACGGCACACGAACTACGTTTGCTTCCGGGCTTTCCACGCCGCAGGCGTTGGCGTTTAACAGTGCCGGCGATTTATTCGTTGGAGCGGGCTATGGCAACGGGAACGGTTATATCGAGGAAATCACTCCGAACGGAACACAAACCACGTTTGCCTCAGGGTTGAGTTTTCCCAGCCAGCTGGCTTTTGGCAGCACCGGAGATCTGTATGTCGCCTGTCAGACTACCGGCGCGATTTACCAATTTACTCCCGGCGGGACGCAAAGCACATTCGCCACCGTACCGGGCAACTTGTGGGGAGTGGCATTTAACAATGCAGGCGATTTGTTCGCCTCATCATTCGGAGGGTCCATTTACGAGATTACTCCCGGGGGCGCCCAAAGCACTTTAACCACCGAATCCGGTATCGCGGCAAATTTAGTCTTTGAACCCGTTCCTGAACCGTCAACGCTGGTAATATCCGGGCTGGCTCTCGCCGCCCTCGCATTTTATCGTCGAGCGGTAATGAAAAAATGCGCCAGCCGTCTAACCTGAAATTTTGGACCATGACAATGTTCCAGCCTTCACGGAATCGCTTTTTTGCTGCTTTTCCCAATGCATCGAGTAAACAAATTTCGACCGGGTAAAACTGACGCGGGCTGGCGCGCAAAACAACTCCTTCAAATCTCTGTCGCCAGATGCGCGTAGGGTGGAATGGTGCGCAGTCGCAGATCCTCAACCGCACGGCCGATAGTGAAGTGATAGAGGCTCTGCCAATCGCGGCCGGCCAGGCAAAGCGCGCGGTGCAATACATCATCGAAGTAGCAACCAATGCCGGTGCCGCGAACACCGGCCGCCTCGGCCGCCAGATACAGGGCCTGGCCAATCATTCCGGCTTCCCAGAACAATTCCCGGTAAGCCGCCGCGCCGCGCGCGCGCAAGACTGGCTCGAATCGCGCCAGCATCCCCAGGCTAAACGCGCCATCGGCGGCAATGTCCTGATGGCAGGAGAGCGTCCGCGCGAAATCACGCAAATCACCCCGTCCCAAACGATACAGCGGCGGATACAGCGGCGCTTGGATGGCTGTATCCATCACTGGTTCCCAATCGAGGTTTGCACGGAAATCCCGCCGCAGAGCATCCGTGTCAACCGGAGCGCGCAGCCAGAGATATAAACCAGGCTCCAGTCCCGTGACCCGATGCACGAACAGCACCAGATGCAAACGCGGCGGAAACGGCCATGCATCGAACGGCGGCGCGGAAGCACGAGGCAGCGTGGTGTCGAGAATAGCCAGAAAAGTTTCCCGTGAGATGTTGGTGACACCGTCGAAATCCACGGCACTGCGTCGCTGCCGGATCAATTGACCTGCGGAATGGCCGCAGGCGGGCGGCAACGGCCGGGGCCATGCAACCAATTCACCGGATTCGGATTGTTTTGCGCTCGCCGCCAGTTGTTCCGAGGCCGCGATGGCTTTGTCAATCACTGGCCACTCGACGTGTGAATCGCTCAACCGGTTAGCGCGTCCGAACCACTCAATGGCGGCGTCTGCGGCTGGCGGCCTGGTCGATACCTCTGATTCGTCCACCATTACCCGGACGATCAATTCGGGAGTTTCCGGTTCCGCGTCTTTAAAATCTTCCGCGCGGTTCAAACCGAGCAACCGGGTGAGCTGCGGGTTATCCCACTCCGGCATGAGTTGCACACGCCAGCCCAGCGCGGCGGCGGCGAAACGCAGCGCCGCGAGCGCGTGCCCCACGTCGTGCTGGCAATAGCGGAAGGCTCGCTCACCGTATTTCCACGCTTCGCGCCAGGTGATTGAGGTCAGCCCGACGTAGAACCCGGCCGAATCGTCCAGGGTACTTTGCGGCCAGCCCGTCCGTTGTTCCAAGGCATGTTGCAGCGGCGCGTAATGATAAACCCCCGCACCGCCCGGGACCCCTTCGAGTGCGGGGAGGACGGCGTAGGCTTCCGTTGGATGCAAGTTGCCGCTGGAGGGGTTCATTCGCAGATACCAGCTTGCATTGGCAATCTCCTTTCGTGCGGAAAGACCCAGGGACAATTCAAGGAACAAGCTCACCGCGCCGAGCGTGAATGCTCGCGGCGTCACTGTCGCCGCGCCAAACAAAGCAGCCGCAGGGGGCGTGTCGTCCAGGTCAGTCAACGGCAGCCGGAAGAACGGTGCGCCGGCGAAGCGGCGGAAGGGGTTTGGCTGACTGGCCCAATCGAGGCCGTGCGGGCCGTTGGCGTAACGCTCGGGATGATGCTTGGTCCGTTCATGATAGGCGATGATGTCAGCGAGTGCATCTGGCATTGATAAGTTGTTGGCAGGGATGGATTTCAACTGGCGCATCCCAGCCCAGGTCAGCATCGTCTGGCTTTCAGTGATGTCAAGCAGTCTAAATACATTTAGAAAATCCAAATGTATTCCGCAGGCGATTTTCATTAGGTTTATTATACGATCCGGTGTAAACTCTGGCATGACGAAGAAAGTACCTGCTCGCCGCCTTCCCCGACAACCTCTGGCTAATGGACAAGTCTGGCGCATGGCCGAGGCTATTCTTCGGGTGACAATGGTGGGTAAACTGCTGGTACATTATAAGCTAAGCAAGCCGAACGCCGTCCGTGTCTCTAATTCCGTCAATAGCATTGCCACCATCGAAGATTATCTGAAAGCGCACAAGGCTGTCCTGGTTTAAGTACGCTCAGATTCTCCGCCTCCTGCATTTCCTGTCAGCCCCGACGGCGAATCCGGACTTTCCACTCAATTGGGCTGATTTTGTATTACTATTACTGTAACCATCGCCGATAAAATGGGCATTTTGGCGTAAAAAAACTTGACAAGACAGTCAATTCTTGAGAAAAACTGATTTCGCCTATGAACAAACCAATTTGGCAAACCATGTTTATCTTTGGCCGGTGCAGAATCATCTTCCTTTTTTTATCCTGGTGGGCTGCGGCCGGCCCGCTGAGTGCTCAGCCTTACGTCACAGTCAGCGATGGTGGCGACACCGGTTCTCTTTACCCCGCATCGGTCAATATCGTAACGGGCATGGCAGTGTATTGGGTGGATGGCAGTGATGACGGCAGCGCCACCGGCGCCGGCGTTTACGGCTCTACTGGTGGCTGGTCAGTGACAATCCCGGGCGGGATCGTCTTCTCGGCCGCCGGTACGTACCCATATTTCGACGACTTTGGAAACCAGGGAACGGTGAATGTCTCCGCCAATCAGCCGCCGACCATCTCCATCATCAGTCCGACCAACAACGCTGTTTTCACGGCGCCGGCCTCATTCACCTTTAGCGCCAACGCTTCCGACCCGGATGCGGATGGCCTCTCCGACGTCGAGTTTTACGTTGGATCAAATCTTGTGGACGATGTTTTCGCCAGTCCATTTGAAACGGACGTAACCAATCTGACGGCAGGCGCCTATACGTTGAGCGCTACCGCTACTGATAATCTCGGCGCAACCGCGTCGGCTTCAATCACAATTCTGGTCCAAAATTCCGCACCGATTTCACTCCAACCCATTGCGACAAAAGCAGGGACATTTCAATTCAATGCGACAAATTTGACGATTGGCAAGACCAATATTCTGCAAAGCTCGGCCAGCCTGGCATCGCCCGTCAACTGGGTGCCCGTCGCCACCAACGTGGCGGCAAGCACTTCGATAACCTTCACCAATCCGATCAGTAGCGCGCGGCTGTTCTTTCGGCTGGTGCAGGAGCCGTAAATTCGCTGCCATTTCAAATGCCCGCTCCCCCACGGCCGGAGCCCTGCTGCCGTTTTCGCTTTTAATTTCGGATTTTTAACTCCTGCCGTCGGGCCGTGCGGAACCCGCTCCACATCGCCAATCCGCCGGCAAAGCCTCTCAGGGTTTTTGACGGTTAACCACGTGAGCCGCTTTTGGGAATGGATTAGTCCATGCGGCGGCTAATCCAACTTAAAACCTCAATTTTCACCAAATTTTTGTTACGCGATTCCCGTAGCCTCTTTCTGGATATTCCGATCATCGTTGAAAGGTCTGACATGCGGAATTTATGGATTTAAGTCTTTATTATTTGTTTTTGCGTTTGAAATACTTCCGAATACCTTCCAAAGGAAAATACGGGCGATTTAGGTTTGTGTCAGAACTTGCCAGGAATGGAGAAATGTCAAAATCCCGAGTAAAAATGGTTTTCGAACCCATGTCGCCTGGTTTCCCATTCGATGTCGCCCATAACCCCGAAATCATGTCCGAATCAATTCATCTTGCAGGCATTTTAGGTCCCTTCTCTAATCGCCCCTTTTCCAAATCCCTATAACACGTCGCTAATAAAATCTTGCATATGCGTTTGGGGATAAGCATTTTTGGCTGCCGTAAAGCAATTTTATTTTCATGTCGTTATACTATACTCACCTGCTGATCCCTCTTTCGCCGGAATACCGTCCTGAACCGGATTCAGTCGCCGCGTTTGGACAGGGGATCATTAAAAACGGCAATGTTGCCAGTCCGTTTACGATCTCGTTTGCGCCGGTAAAAAAAGCGGGACCAAGCGCGCGAAAGGCGCGAAATGTGGTCACCGGGGAAACCATTAGCATTCCACTTCCGTCCCGCCGAACCGAAAAATCTCAGACCTTGGCCAGTCCATCGCAAATCATTGAACATGGGGCCGGCCGGCAGGAATACGACGTGGCGATTTCGGCGGAAGGCGTTCCCGCCGCTCCGCCATTTCCCGTTGGGCTCGTCGAGGACGGCAAATGGGCTCCAATGGTTGGCGGATATTTTCTCGAAATCCGCTGCCGGATTCGGAACAACATTGTTCGGCTCTATTCGCTTGATAATGAAGACGACCTCCAGCGGCCGCCAGATTTTGCGAAGTTCGAACCGAGATTTGATGAGGATTGTTCGCTTGAGGAACGCGAAGGAATCTTTGTCCACCCGGAATCAGGCGCGGTCAGGATCCAAAATGCCGGCTGCGGTACATTCTGGATTGAATTTAGGCTAGGGAAGCTAATCTTCCCGCGATTGAATTCCGGCGGCGTAAACCTTTTGGACGATTCCGTCGTGTGCTTGGCCCAAAGGGCATTCAATTGCGAATTTGTTCAGGCCTGTGACTGGGGTTGATTAGAAGCCCGACAGAAAAAAAGGCGAAAGAGAAATAAAAAATCGGGCGGGAGATGGTGCGCAGTGCCGGCGAGCAGTTTATTTCTTCAGGTGATCGGAAAAGAGATTCCTACATCGACTCGTCTGCGATAGCGATCGTCAAAGAATTTTCCGGTATCAGCAGCCCCGACGGTTCTCAGGGCAATGGCGAGATTATTATTACCACAGTCCAGGAAACCACCATATTGGCCATTGCCGGTCTGGCTGCTTTCTTGCTGCTTTTCCCGCTGCATCGAATAAACAAACTTCGAATCCGGGTCGAAGTCGCTTGTGGACATCCGGGCTAATTCACCAGGATCCTTGTGGATTAATGGTGCGTTTGGAAACGTATGGCGTTTGGGTGGCTTTTGGGCCCACCCCCCGCCCCTATCCTGCCCATTGACAAACAATTTTTCCTTCTCCGGGCGAGCACTGTTAAAGATCATTGACGCTCATTGTCCCCGCCAGCGCCTCAAAACGCCGCCTGCATGGCTTTAAGCACAGCATCCGACTCACTGTTCGGTGCTCGGCTTGCTGCCCGGCTTATCGTACAAAACGATGT
>DASYZW010000604.1:0-3039 GCA_035945915.1 Verrucomicrobiia bacterium
CTCGCGATGCCATTGAACAGGGCATTTACCTCGTCCCGGAAGATCGCCGCGCCGAAGGACTCATCGTGGAAATGTGCGTGCGCGAAAATGTCAGCCTGCCATCGCTCCGGAGTTTTTCGCAGTTCGGCCTGATTTCCCGCAAACGCGAGTCCGCCGCCGCCGCGCGCCAGGTGGAATCACTTCGAATCAAGACCCCCAACGTCGAGGCCCGCGTCCGCAACCTTAGCGGCGGTAACCAGCAAAAAGTCGTCCTGGGCAAATGGCTCATGATGGACCCGCAAGTCATGATTTTTGACGAGCCGACCCGTGGCATCGATGTCGGCGCAAAGGCGGAGATTTATCGTTTGATTCGCGACCTCGCGGGGCGCGGCGCCGCGATCCTGGTCATCAGCAGTGACATGGAAGAGATTCTAAACATCAGCGACCGCATCGTCGTCATGCACGAAGGTGAAATAACCGGCGCGCTTGGCCGCGCCGATTGCAGCGAACAAAACGTCATGCAGCTTGCCGTTGGAAAAAAGATCCCCGCCGCCCAACCCGCGTTCAAAGAATGAAGAAAGAACTTGGCATTTTTGTCCTGTTGTTGATTTTGTGCGCAGTCACCGGATTCGAAAACCCGCGCTTTTTCTCGCACGTCAATCTCATGAACACCGCCAACCTCATCGGGCTGTTTGGCATTTTCAGCATTGGCGCCGGCATGGTCATTATTACGTCCGGCATCGATTTGTCCGTAGGCTCGATGATTGCGCTCAATGGCATGTTGGCCGTGATCGCGTTGACGCAATGGCATTTGGCATGGCCGCTGGCCGTATTGTTCGCGCTGGCGATCCCCATGGCCTTGGGACTGGCCCACGCCGTTCTTATCACACAATTCAGAATTCAGCCCTTTATCGTGACGCTTTGCGGACTCCTCATTTACCGTGGCGTGGCGCGCTTTATCTCCAACGACATGACCAAAGGTTTCGGTGACGCCAATGGGTTCCAAAGCCTTCAACAGTGGGCCAACGGCACGTTTTGGGGCCTGCCCGCGCCATTTGTCTATCTCATTATTATTTCCGTTGTCATGTGGCTGGTCCTGCATCGCTCCGTCTACGGACGCTATTTGTTCGCGGTTGGACGAAATGAGGAGGCGGCCCGGTTCTCCGGCGTTAACACGAAACTCGTGATTGGAAGCGCATATGTTTTGGCCGCTCTGCTGACTGGCATTTCAGGAATTTTATTCGCCTTTTATACTAATGACGTCTCGCCATCCACCCAGGGAAATTTTTACGAACTTTACGGCATCGCCGCGGCAGTGCTGGGCGGATGCAGCCTGCGGGGAGGCGAAGGTTCCATTATCGGTGTTCTGATCGGCACGACGCTGTTGCTCGTGCTGCAAAATCTGGTAAACCTGCTTAATATTCCCAGCTCGCTCAACTTCGCCGTCATGGGCGGGGTGGTCCTCATCGGCGTCCTTGCTGATGAACTCATCCAAAAAGCCCGCAGGAAGAAATAAGACGGACAAAACTCGCTAGCATCCCGGCCTGCGATCGCGGTGACCCCGCTCTCGAAAAAAGTTTGGAACTCCTGTCCAAGGCAAACAACAACCCCCAAAAGCCTATATCCGATTCGGTCCGTTTAACGTCTCAACAATCTGCAACGCCTCCCGCGTCCGAACTGTGATCGTCTTCCAATCCCGTTTCGCCACCTGGGCAGGCTCGACCAGCCACGAACCTCCGACCGCCGCGACAATCGATTCGGCGAGATATTCTCGCATGTTCTCCGCTTTGATGCCGCCCAGTGCAATAAATTTGACGCCGGTTTGCGCATACGGTGCTGCCAGCGCCTTGAGCATCGGAATGCCCCCGGCAACATTCGCCGGAAAAAACTTTAGAAGCTTGCAGCCCGCCGCCAACGCGTTCTCAACTTCCGATGGCGTCATCACGCCGGGAATGAAAGGCATGTTTACTTTCTTCGCGGCGGCAACCACATCCAGATTCAGTCCCGGAGAGACGCCAAATTGCGCGCCGGCTTCTTTGGCCGTCTGTACCTGCGTCGCGGTCAGAAGCGTCCCCGCGCCCAAAATCATCTCCGGCACTTTTTGAGCGATCGCATGGACCGCATCCGCCGCATTGGCCGACCGAAAAGTCACTTCGATGACATTCAATCCACCGGCCAGCAGCGCCTGGGCGAGCGACACGGCATCCGCGACGTTCTCAACCCCGATAACTACCGGCACAATTCGTTTATGAGTGGGATCAAAATTCATTGGGCTATTTCACCACGGCAATTCAGCGTAGACAAAGAGAATTCGAAAGAAATTGAGCCGGGCTATCGCACGATGCATCCAGTTCTACGGTCAATCATTCAACCTTGCGGAGCTGCCTCCCACCATGACCACAAACTCGCCTTTCAAATGCCGTTTCACCGCCGCTTCTAAAAGCACGGCCGGTTTGCCGCGGAGGAATTCCTCAAATTTCTTCGTAATCTCGCGTCCGAGTACCACTTCCCGATCCGGATACGCCTCATTTAATTCGCGAAGCAATTTTTCGATACGAAATGGCGATTCATAAAAAATCAAGACGCCGGGTACGGTTTTCAGGGCTTCCAATTTATTTTTCCGCTGGCCGGATTTATGGGGCAAAAAGCCGGCAAAATGAAATTCATCCGTCGGCAGTCCGCTCGCCGTTAGCGCGGCAATGAGCGCGCACGCGCCGGGCACAGGTTCAACCCGCAGCCCGGCCGAAATCGCCGCGCGCACGACCCGCTCACCCGGATCGCTAATTCCCGGGCTGCCCGCATCGGTCACCAGCGCGATTTTTTCGCCGCGCCGGAGTCGTTCAATGATTTCCTCGCTCCGCTTGGCTTCATTAAATTGAAAATAACTCAGCAGGGGTTTCGAGATCGCGAAATGTTTCAGCAATTGTCCCGAGTGCCGCGTGTCCTCGGCGGCCACAACATCACACTCGCGCAACACCCGTAGCGCGCGCAACGTCATGTCTTCCAAATTGCCAATTGGCGTAGCAACCAGGTAAAGCGTCCCCGGCGTCAGCGGAGGCA
>DASYZW010000605.1:0-2460 GCA_035945915.1 Verrucomicrobiia bacterium
AGAATGCCGAGGGCGTTGACGAGTGCGCCTGTGGGAATTGGCACGGGCTGATTGTGTAAGGAAATCCCCGATTTAACAAAAGAAAACGAACGGGAAAAACGGAATCGTTCCGTTTGGTCCAAATCGTATCAGTCAAGGCAACGCCAGGTCAGCGCGATGTCCCCAATGCCTGCTTGAGCGCGGAGAGGCATCGCTCGTTCTCAGCGGGACTGCCCACGGAAATGCGGATCCATTCGGGCAGTTGATAGCCGCCCATCGGCCGCACGATCACGCCCAGCCGCTGCATCGCTTCAAAAACCTTTTGGCCATCGCCAACGCGCGCAAGAATGAAGTTGGCCCGGGATGGAACGTATTCCACGCGCAATTCCCGCAGTGCCCCTTCAAGAAAATCCAGGCCGGCGAAATTATTCTCGCGGGTCCGGCGCACGTGCTCGTGGTCATCCAGCGCGGCGACCGCCGCCGCCTGTGCGACCGAATTGATATTGAAAGGCTGGCGGATTTTTTCAAAGGCGGAAATCAATTCCTTGCTGCCGATGCCATAGCCGATGCGCAGGCCGGCCAATCCATAAATTTTTGAAAATGTCCGCATCAGGATCAGGTTCTTCCGGGTTCCCAAACGCACCAGCGGCGCCAGGTCCACAGGATCGTTGAGAAATTCGATATACGCCTCGTCCATGACCAGGAGCACGTCATCGGGCACTTCGTTGACGAATTGCACGACTTCTTCGCGCGGCGCAAGCGTGCCGGTGGGATTATTCGGGTTTGCCACGAACACAATTTTTGTCCGCGGCGTGATGGCGCGCAGCATCGCCGGCAGGTCATGCCCGTATTGCTTTGCGGGCACGGTGACGACCTCCGCGCCCAGCATCCTGGCGACGATGGGATAAATCGCGAAACAGAACTGCGACACGACGACGTTTCGCCCTTCATCGCCGTCCGCCAGCAGGGCGTGGGCGGCAAACTCGATGATTTCATTTGAGCCGTTGCCCAAAATCAGGTTCCCGGTTTCCACGCCCAGGTTCGCCGCGAGTTTTTGTTTCAGGTAAAACGCGTTGCCATCGGGATAGAGATTGACTCCGGCAATGGCTTTTTGCATTGCCGCCAGGGCCAGCGGCGACGGGCCGAACGGATTCTCATTGGAGGCGACTTTGATAATGGATTCGGCGGGCAGGTTCAGTTCGCGGGCGACTTCTTCGATCGGCCGGCCCGGCTGATAGGTCGGCAAAGTTTTCAGAAACGGATTTAGGCGCATGACGGTTAATTGTGGAATAAAATTGCTTTCTAAAAAATGAAAAAATTCCTTTCGTGACAATTCCAAGGATTCGTGTCATGGATTCACCGGTGCGATTGCTTAAAACATTTTTCGCGATGGTTTTTGTCCTGGCCGTTTTTGCCGGGGGCATTTGGCTGGGCGTCAGGTTCGTTGCCAGGCCCGCTTCGGGGCCGCACGAAGAGCAAACCGACGCCGTCGTGGAACAAATCCAAACTCTGTCCGATTTGGTCACCGTCAAATACGTGGTGGAAAAAGTAGTCATTCTCGATGACGCAAAATGGTACGGCGAAAACCGGGTCCTGCTGCTGGCGCATGGCGTCGTGAAAGCCGGCATTGACTTAAAACGGCTGAAGCCGGGCGACGTGACCGTGTCGGGAAAGTCGATTTCGATTCGGCTGCCGAAGCCGGAGTTGACCGATGCGTACCTGGATGATCGCAGGAGCAGTATCATTGACCATACCACGGGCCTGCTGAGAACCTTCGATAAAGACCTGGAACAGACGGCGCGGGAAGAAGCCGTGATGGACGTTCGTTCGGCGGCGGTACAAAACGGGATTTTGGACGATGCCACACAGCGCGCGGAATTGGAATTGGCGCTGTTCCTTCACGAGGCCGGTTACCAACAGGTGGTATTTAATGGCGGCAAACCATTTGTTCCGGAAACGCCGCAAGTGTCCCATTTTTAGAATCCGGGCGGTGTGTGGGACACTGGCCGATTGGCCCCGTCCTTGCGCGAGAAAATCAATAAAGAAGCGTGAACGTGCTAAAGCTCAGGGGTTTAAATACAATATTCCGATTGTAGCAGCGGACCTGGACCCGTTTTAATTTCCCGATACTACTTTTTCCCGCCAATTCGTACGATTTTGACCGGTTTTGCGTCTTCCTCGGCTGTTGTTTCCGCGCTCACTTCCAGGCGAACCGATTCAGACGGCGCGATTTTTAGCGCGTGGGCACGAAGCTGCATCAGGTAAAGCGTCGCGGCCGGCGGTTGCGGGCGCCGGTTCAACGCCTCCTCCACGGGATTCTCGATCCGCGGTAGTTTGGACGGGTTCAACTTTCTAGCCATGAATGTACGAATGCAATTCACATGCCAGAAAGAAACAGACACTCGCTACAACGTCGTGAAGCCCAGGTAAAAATGCGGTGACTTTTGGTTCTTCGCCACCCGACAGTAGCAGCGGATGTGA
>DASYZW010000606.1:0-12588 GCA_035945915.1 Verrucomicrobiia bacterium
AAAGCGCAATGACAAATACCTATTACGGCAATGTTGGCGCGGGTTGGCTGCTCCAACGCGCCGACAACAGCCAGGTGCAGACCTTTTCCGGCCCCGGCGTCGCCGGTGTGAACAGCTTTTCTGGCCCCGCCACCGCTGTCACCAATTTGTATAACGTCGTTTTGGATACGACCACCGGCAACGCTGCCAGCGGCTGGACGGTTGCTTTTTGGGAGAATGGGACTCAATTGTGCCAGGATACTTATGCCTCCAATCCTTCCATTACGGATATCGGGGTGGGCGCTGACGGCGCAACCGGGGACTACTACGACTTTCAGTTGACTGATGTGTTCTTTCCGGTGACTGCGCCCATCTATCAGGACACCTTCGCTCGAAAGGGAGCGTTGAATGGTTCAACTCCCGCCCCCTCGGATGCAACCGGCGCGACATGGTATGGCTGGCCGCAATTGACCAATGACGGCTCGGAACTTGCCGTAAATATCGCTGACCCCGGCCAACCGCCCTTCAACAACGCTTTCCTGCCGTTCACTCCCGAGGCCGGACATATCTATACTCTGTCAGCTTCCATCCTGGGCAAAACCGGCGGTCAGAATTGGCTGGCTTTCGGCTATGCCTCAAGCGAGTCCACCAACGTCTATTACCTGGACGTTGGCACGGCCTGGATGCTACAACGGTGTAACGACACGAACGCGCAGTTTTTCAACGGCTCAAGCGCGCTGGCTTATTCGCCGGACTTTCCTTCGAACGGCCTGTTCAACACGTGGAGCATCGTTTTGAACACCACTAACTCTCAGTGGACGGTTACGTTTCTCATGAACGGGAATTACATGACGAACTTTACGTACGCGTCCAATCCGTCTATCCAATACGTGGGCATTGGGGCAAATAGTGGCGCCGGCGATTTCCGGACTTTCAGCCTGATTGACCAGCCGATCTCCTCGACCGGCGGCCAGTTACCGCTCGTGGCCTCGAATTTGGTTCCTGAGGCTGGCCCGCAATTGCAATGTGTGACCCAGGTATCGGGCCAACTCACCCTGACATGGCCGGCCGCCTTTCAGGGATGGCTTTTGCAAAGCAATTCGGTAGGGCTGTTTGATACAAATGGATGGGTAACTGTTCCCGGTTCAACCCTGTCGTGTCGAATATCGACCCCCATTGACCAAAGCAAGGGGAGCGTGTTTTTCCGATTGGTATCGCCTAATTAATTCCCCGGCAGCCTCACGGTTGCCGCCGGGCGTTTCGAATGCCAATGCGTGGCTGGAAGGCCTTTAGTATTTTTCAAGGCAGCGACTTGAATTTCATTTCCAGCCGGAAAAATCCTTGTTGTTTCGCCAAAAAATTGCCCGCCCGTCTGTAATTTCCAAAAACCATTTTGTCCATGAGAATTGCCATTTTATCCATTGTTGCAAGGCGGCAACTGTGGGATGGTGGCGCATCAGCCAAAAATGCGAACACGAAATCATTGGCTACTGACGTATTCAGATAAATGCGAAACTATAAAAATACCCATATGAAAAAAGACACCACTGCGACAACTCTGAATCAACGGCGAACTATTCGAACCTGGGCGATGGCGGCGGTTCTTTTCCTTCTTGTGGCCGTGAATGGATCGGCATGGGGGCAGTCGATCACGAATCTCATTTACCAGGACAATTTCGAACGGTCCGGATTGTTGAATGGCTCAACTCCAGACACGGATGCCACGGGCGCCAAATACGTCGCCGGTCCGCTGATTTGGACTGGCAATTGGACCGATCAGAACGGCAATACCGAGAACGCATGTTTTTTCAGCAACGCCCTGCCCACGGCTGTTCAGGGTCCGCTTTACAACGTCGCGTATTTGCCGATCACTGTGGAAACGGGACACGTTTACACCGCCAGTTGTTCCATCCTGGTCAATACGAACTATACGGTATGGTGGATGTTTTTGGCTTATGACACGGTTGACACATTGAACGCCGTCCAGGGCAATTGGGTGGGGGGGATGCTGATTCGTTCAACGAACAATCCGGGGACCGGCAGCGGCAATTTCCAGGTCTTCACCGGCGGAGGCACCGGCGGGGGCAAGACTTATAATTTCACTCCCACGAGTTTGATCCAACCAAATTTCGTTACCTATACGACTGTTTTAAATTTAGCCGATCCGAACAACCTTACCGAGATTTGGTACACCAACGGGGTTGCCATCCGGACTAATGACTGTGGAACGAGCCTGTCTGGTGTAAGCCCGAACAACGGCATTTGGCCGCGCTACTTGACCTTTGGTCAAAGCAACTGCGGCGGCTATGTTACCAACTTTAACTTTACGGATGTCATTCCGGTACCCTACGCGCCGAATATTGTTGAACAGCCCAATAACCTGACGGCGGCGCAGGGGCAAACGGCGACTTTCTGGGTTAACGCAGTGGGTACGCCGGACCCGACATACCAATGGATGAGCAACAACGTTGCCATCGCAGGCGCCACCAACGCCACCTATACTACTCCTCCGCTTTCTTCATCCTATAACGGGACGCTCTATAGTGTGCAGGTTGCCAATGTGGCCGCCACAATAACCAGCAGTTCGGCGACCTTGACCGTGACGGCCGGCCATCCAACGGTTTATTCTGTTACGAAGACTGCCAGCCCGACGACGATTGTCGTCAATTTCTCGAGCGCGCTGGACCCGATCACGAGTCAGAATGCCGCCAATTATTCGCTAAATAACGGCGCTTCTGTCATCTCCGTCAGCCCGGGCGGCTCGCCCGGCAGCGTAATACTGACGACGTCGGCGTTGGACCCGACCCTCCCGTACTCTCTCACCGTCAACAATGTTCAAGACTCTTTTGGTGATGCCATGGCGGGGGCCAGCACCAACGCAGTGCTTCCGGCGGGTTTGGTACTCGACTTGAAAGGGGATTCGGGCGTGGAGTTGGACTCCAACGGCAATGTGGTTGAATGGATGGACCAGACCACCAACGGCAACAACGCATCGCAATTTTTCGGGTGGAGGCCATCCACCAGCGGCCTGGGATATTCCGGCGCGACGACAAGGCCAGCGACAAATGTGCTTATCAATGGACTGCAGACGCTTACTTTCAACGCTGGCAGCGACACCTTTCTGCAGGCGGCGCCAACGCCCAGCGTTGGAATCAACAGCAATTTGACGATCTATTGTGTGGCCAAGGCTACAGACGCGAGCGTCAACCGGCATCTAATCAGCAAAAATGTGGGCAATCAGGCGGGGTCATACGAATTTGATGCGAATAGCAGCGCCGGGGCATTGCAGCCCAATTTGTTAAGCGGGTCTGGCGGAAGCGGCACCGTGGCTGTGGCGGCGGGAAGCACCATTGCCTTCTCCACACCCCACGTTTTTGCGGCGACAAGGCAGTTCGTCGCGATATATACGAATGCGTTTGCGACTAACGCTCTTCCTCCGGCGCAAACGAATTGGTATTACACCCAAAGCAATTCAGTCTCCGTCTATCTCGACGGTGTTCCAACAAAGACTAATGCCGCCGTGAACGAAGGCGCCCCCGGGTGTATCGACAGTGCTGAACCCGTTTACATTGGCACGCGGGAGGACCATTATGCGAGTGACATCATGAATGGCCAGATCGCGGAAATCCTGGTCTTTAACACTGTATTGTCACCGGCGGACATGACCAACGTCGATAATTATTTGGGGCAAAAATGGTTCAATGGCGTCACCTTTGCCACGGCCGTTCCGAGCATTACGACTTCCAACGGATTTTCTGTCACGATCTCGCCTGGACCCTCTTCCGGCAGCACGCACCTTTCCGGTTACCAATGGCAGGAGAATGGCACGAACATTCCCGGCGCCGTCGCCCCGGTTTACAATACGCCGATTCTCGCACCCTCCGACAATGGTGACACTTTTACTTTGATTGTGACTTTGTTTAACGGCACAAGCTTTACCAACACGACCAGCTTGAATGTTCTCAACGAGCCTCCGTATGTGACCTCCGCCGGCATACCCATCTGGAATACCAACCAAATCATCGTGTTCTTTGATGAAGCGGTGGATCCTGCCACGGCCACAATTGCGGGCAATTATACACTAAACAATGGCGCCAATGTCCTTTCCGCCGCAATCGGCAGCGCGGCGAACGAAGTCGTGCTGACGACCTCGGCATTAACCTGGAATGGCAATCCGGGGTTTTATGCGCTTACGGTTTCAAATGTAAAGGACAGCTATGGCAATACGATTGCCACGGCGTCGCCGCCTGTGGGACTTTATCCGCCCGCCGTGGCTCTTTGGGCCAAGGCTGATACTGGCGTAACCGCCGATGGGAGCGGGAACGTGAGCCAATGGAATGACCTTTCCGGCAATAATAACCCGCTAATTACCGTTTCGGCAGTCTCGCCGCTGCTGATTACTAATGCCAATGGCAGCCTGGCCATCCATTTTGCCGCCACCAACGACACCGAAATGGACGCCGTTTCATCTCCAACGCTGGCAATTACAGGAGATCTATCCATCATTGCCGCGATGAGATTTGCCACGCTGGTTGGCGGCACCAATGGCGAGATCGTTTCCAAGACCGGGTCCGGCGCCCAGGCCAATATCCCGGCTCCCTATGATTATTCCGTCGGCAGTGCCAACGCTGGCTACCTTCGTGGCAATGGCGGAAGCAGCGGCAACGGCACGAGCTACGGGTCGTATGGAGCCGCTGTCGGACCTGTCGTGGGTGTGCCGCAAATTCTGGCGGTTTCCGAGTCCGGCAATACGGTCAGTCATTTTGTGAACGGCGAGCCCGCCGGGGTGGGGCTTTTGAGCAATAATTACCAGGAATCGAAAGACGCTGATCAGGGAAATGACCTTACCATCGGGGCGCGCGGCGACAACCACAATCGGCTGACGGGCGATATCTCCGAACTGGTTGTAATCGGCTCTTCTATTTCGGCCGGCGACCTGGCGTCTTTGGATAACTATCTTGCCGCAAAATATCGCGTGGTTCTCTTCAGTCAAAGCCCGACGAATATCGCGTTTTCCGCATCGGGCGCTAAATTAACCTTAAGCTGGCCCGCTGATCACACCGGTTGGCTGTTGCAGGCGCAAACCAACAGCGTCGCTGTCGGCATCAGCAACAACTGGGTCAACGTGAGCGGTTCCACCCTCACTAATCAGGTGGCCATCCCGATCAACCTGACCAATGGGACCGTCTTCTATCGTTTGGTGTACCCATAAATTTGGCAAGAATGACTCATCGAAACTCTATGAATCTTTCCATCACAGCCAGCGGCACTCTGGAAAATCGACCAAGGAGGGGAAGCCGCGCTTTTGGTGGAATGTCTGCGGGCGTGAAGGCGCGCAATGCCTTCACGCTCATCGAATTGCTTGTGGTCATTGCCATAATCGCCATCCTGGCGGCGATCCTGCTGCCGGTTTTGGACAAGGCCAAGCAAAGGGCGCAAATGGTTTATTGCTTGAACAACATGAAGCAGTTACAACTGGCTTATCACATGTATGTGGAGGATAACAACGACTGGCTGCCATTTAACGGATTCGGTGGCGACCGTTCATGGATTACAAACGGCGTGGCCACCGTGCTGTTCGATGGCATCCGGGGAGGCGTGCTGTATCCGTATAACCAGAACGTAAAGATTTATACGTGCCCGGTGACAATAACCAAGACCGTTCAAACGCTCGGCACAGAAGTGATCAAGGCCAGGCAGGAATATGGCAATCCGGGGATTGTCGCGGGCACTCCGGAACCGCTAAACCGGACCTGCTCAATCAACTATCCGCTTGGAGGATACACGGCAGCTTCCGAGCAACAGGGCAAGACGGTAGGCGTGTTGCTGGCTACCGGTGTTTACTCCATCAATAAATATAGCCAAATGCGGGGCGTCAATCCCACTCCGCCCGCAATGATCGTCTTTTGTGATGAAAATGAATACAGCGTGGACGATGGCGACTTTGCGATGTATCCAGCCGGCGACACACAGGATCTCCTATGGTGGAATACGCCCGGCAGCCGGCATCTGAACGGCACGACGTGGTCCTTTGCCGACGG
The DNA here is from genome assembly GCA_035945915.1 of Verrucomicrobiia bacterium. GTDB lineage: Bacteria > Verrucomicrobiota > Verrucomicrobiia > Limisphaerales > UBA11358 > UBA11358. The sequence continues at coordinate 6,021 of DASYZW010000606.1, forward strand.
CCACTGCGAGTATTGGAGATGGCATGGGTCCGCTGTACCCGCGCAAGAGACCAATCCACTTGGCGGTAATGCGCATTATGTGCCGGCCGACTCTTCCGACGACCTTTCCCGTGTCCAGGCGTGCTCATGCCCGCTTAACAATGGCCCGTGATCGAAAAGGTTGCCAGGCCGCGGCATAGCTTGAACATTCCCGCCATAACAGCGCTCTGTGTCATTGCGCTTGCCGGCCCGATGTTTGCAGTTTGTGCTTCCGGCGTACCCTCCACTCCCATCGGATTGCTTGTAAACGGCGTGGGTAATCCATTGGCTGTTGACCGCGATGCCGCTCGATTCACGTGGATGTCCAAAGATACGGAACGCGGCGAACGCCAAACGGCGTACCAAATTCTTGTATACGAAGATTGCGCTTCAACGCCTCAACAGTTCAACGATTCAACGTCAATGTGGGATAGCGGGAAAGTCGATTCAGACCAATCGGCTTCAGTTGAATACGGCGGCAAAGCGTTGCCGGCGGCGACCCGGTTCTGGTGGAAAGTGCGGATCTGGGACCAAACAGGGAAGGCCGGCTCTTTTAGTGTCCCTGCCTTTTTTGACACCGGATTAAATCCAGACGAATGGGCCGCAAAATACATTTGGGATGGGACTACTAACTCGAATAATTTCGCTTACTTCCGAAAGACGTTTGTAGTGACGAGCAAACCTGATCTGGCCAAAGTTTACGTGACGGCGCACAACGATTATCTCCTTTATTGCAACGGCCGGCTTTTAGGTCGTGGGCCAGCGCGGTGTGATCCGTATCTTTACGGCCAATACAATGCCTATGACGTTACAAAACTCCTGACAGCCGGCACAAACACGTTTGCCGCCATTGGACATTGGCGAAACAATTGGAATAACGCCGGCGTTGATGCCGAGCCGGCCTTTTTATTGGAGGCCCGCCTGGATTATCCGGATGGTTCATCATCCACAATCGGGACAGATGAATCCTGGAAGGTTCTGGCTCACACCGCCTTTATCGAAGCCAGGCCGGCGAACTTCATCAAAGGCAACCCGTGGGACCGGACAATTCGTTTCGATTCGCGCCTGGAGCCGCGGGGTTGGCAGGAAATTGGATTTGATGATTCCGGCTGGGCCCCGGCCACGGTCGTGGACCGATCTGATTACCACCTATTCGCCCAAATGGCGCCAATGGAACGGGAACAGGCTGCGCTCAAGCCGGTCAGCATTACATCAACGAACGGCGCATGGCTGGTGGATTTCGGGCACTGCATTGACGGCTGGCCCAAACTGACGATGCGGGCAAATTATCCGGGCGATGTGGTTCACATCGAATACTTTCAAATGACCGGCGGACGCAAGACCGCAGGCTGGGATGAATATATCTGCCACGGCGGCGTAGAAACATGGGACGCGGATTTTGGCCGGCACACATCGTTCCAAGTGCTCAAGATTTCCGGCTACGCCGGGAAACTGGACGCTGCCGACGTCCGCGGGATGTGGGCGTATTGCGACGCAGATGTGGCGGGGCGTTTCCATTGTTCCAGTCCGCTGCTCAATGATATTTACAAAATGTGCGAACGTTCGGCGCGGCAGAACATTCAGCAAGGCATTATTAGCGTGGATGCCAATCGCGAACAAGCGCCGTGGCTGGCCGATAGTTGGAACATTGGGAATGTTCTGCTCTACAACGACCGCGACACAACGATGATTGATAAGGTGGTGCGCGATTACGCGGCAGAACAATTTCCCAGCGGATATATTTCCGCCTGCAGTCCGGGATCCCGGCAAGGGGAACAACCAACGGCCCGGCAGGAATCCCGCAAAATTCCTGAGTGGGACATGTATTGGCCCATGTTGTTGTGGCAGCAATATTTGTTTTCAGGTGACGAAGCGTTTCTCCGTGAAATGGAGCCGCACCTGACGCGCTGCATGGAGTGGATTAGACCTTACCAGGATCCGAAGTCGAAATTGCTTAATCCTCCTGGGTGGCGGATCTCCGAGTATGCCGGCGGCAATATGCCCAGCGGCGGTTATAATGTGGCCACAGCCTGCCAGTACTATGATAACTTGCTCATTGCTTCCAAAGTATTTTCCGTTTTGGGACAAACGAACCAAAGCGATGAATACCTGCAACAGGCGGAACAGGTCAAGGACGCCATCAACGCTCATCTGTTCAATGGCAAATATTATCTTGCGCGAACTGACACCAACAAACTCTTTCCATTGGCATCAGCGTGGGCGTTGCGTTTCAACATCGAACCCAATGCCGACAAATCCAAAATTCTTAATGCTATTGAAAAGGCGGGAGCAGCGGACATCGGGGGTTACGGCGGCGACGCCTGGTACAGCGGCCTGTTCAACGCCGGTGGCGGGGCGTTTGCAGTGCGCGATCTCGATCGATATCATCACATGTTGGAAGAGAACAAAGCTTGCTGGGAGGGTTTTCAACTTGTCCGGGGTTATCAACCGAATCACGCCTGGACAGCCTACCCCGCTTATATTTTCCTGAAATACATCTGCGGCATCCAACCCACCGGCGGCGGGTTTTCCACGTTTGACGTGCGTCCGGAAACCGGCGGCCTGACGTTCGCCGAAGGCGCGGTACCCACCGTGAAAGGACTCATTTCAACACGCTGGGAAAAAGGCAACGGCGGCGGTTTTTCGCTAAGGATTAGAGTGCCTGCGAATACGCGTGCCTCCGTTTATATCCCAAAACCATCCAACGGGAAGTTCTCGCTCAAGGAATCCGGAAAACGTTTGTGGCCCGCCGGTTCCGGGATCAGTGACCCGGGAATATTGGCTGTTTCCGAGGAAGATTCGTTCGTTAAATGCGTCGTCGGCGCCGGTGAATACCGTTTCCGCGAACTGCCGTAGAAAATTATTTATGTGGAAAACATCCAAACTGACGGCCTCCCGTTCCCATTTGCGGAGGAGCCTGAAAATGACTGTTTTGTATCTGGCATCGGCCACGATTTTTGCGGCCCTGGCCGCTTTCGGCCGGCCCTCCGCGCCGGTTCGATTGCTCGTAAATGGCGTGAGCGATCCACTGGCAATTGAACGTGATGCCACCCGTTTCACCTGGATGTCCAAAGATCCGGAACGTGGCGAACGCCAAACGGCGTATCAAATCGTTGTGTTTCAAGGCTCGAACGTTTCAAAGCGTCAACACTTCGACGCTTCAACGATTGTGTGGGACAGCGGCAAAGCGGATTCAGACAACTCGGCTTCGGTGGAATACGACGGCAAAGCGTTGCCTGCGGCGACGAGGTTTTGGTGGAAGGTTCGCATCTGGGATGATTCCGGCAAACCGAGCCCGTATAGCGCGCCGGCATATTTTGACACCGGCCTCGGCCAGAATGAATGGACCGCTAATTACATCTGGGACGGAACTACTAATTTGAACAACTTTGCTTATTTCCGAAAAACATTTCTGCTCACGAACGTTCCAACGCTGGCCAAGGTCTATGTGACGGCGCACAACGATTATCTTCTCTGTTTTAATGGAGAGCTTCTGGGCCGTGGTCCTGCGCGTTGCGACCCGTACCATTATGGCCAATACAATGCCTACGACATTACCAGGCTCATAAAATCAGGCACGAACGTCTTTGCGGCAATCGGTCATTGGCAAGGCAATTGGCGTGATTCGGGCTGCAATGCCAGGCCCTCATTTCTCCTGGAAGCGCGGCTGGCCTTTCCAGACGGTTCAATTTCAACCATCGGAACCGATGGTTCCTGGAAGGTCCTTGCCCACACAGCGTTTATCGAAACGAACGCCGCTTATTTCAGCGGCGGCGGTCCAATGCTCAATCGGGCGGCGATCCAGTTTGATTCACGCAAGGAACCGACCGGCTGGCAAGGGATTGATTTCGATGATTCCGATTGGGCGTCAGCACGGGAGGTTGACCGATCCAGCTTTCATCTCTTCGCTCAAATGGCTCCGCTGGAACGGGAGCAGGCCGAGCTCAAACCCGTGAGCATACTATTTACAAACGGCGCGTGGATGGTGGATTTCGGCCGGTGCATTGACGGCTGGCCCAAAATCACGATGCGCGCGAATCATCCGGGCGACGTGGTCCGCATTGAATACTTTGAAATGACCGGCGAACGCAAGCCGGCCGGCTGGGACCAATACACCTGCCATGGCGGCCCCGAAACCTGGGATGCGGATTTCGGCCGCCACACGACTTTTCAAGTGTTGCGGATTACCGGTTACGCCGGAAAGTTGACGGCTTCGGAGATACGCGGGATGTGGGCTTACAGCGATGCTGAGGTCGCGGGGAGCTTTCATTGTTCAAGCGATTTGCTCAACGACATTTACAAAATGTGCGAGCGTTCGGCCCGTCAAAACATACAGGAGGGCATGGTCAGTGTGGATGCCAATCGCGAGCAATCGCAGTGGACAGCGGACAGTTGGAATATTGCGACGGTTCTGCTCTATAACCACCGTAACACGATGATGATTGACAAAATCGTGAGGGATTATGCCGGTGAGCAAATGTCGAACGGAGATTTCTATGCGTGCAGCCCCTCGCCCATGTTCGAAATACCAGAGTGGTCCATGTATTGGCCAATGTTGTTATGGGAACAATACTTGTTTTCAGGCGACGAAACGCTTCTGCGCGAGATGTCGCCGCACCTGACACATTTTTTGGATTGGATGAACGCCTATCAGGATCCGAAGACTCAATTGCCCAACCCGCCGAAATGGCGAATTACGGACTGGGCGCCCCAATTTACGCCCCATGGCGGAATCAATACGGCGACATGCTGCCAATACTATGAAAATTTGCGGATCGCCTCACGGATATTTTTGGTCCTGGGCCAGACAAATCAAAGCGACGATTATTTACAGCGGGCGGAACAAGTTAAATCGGCCATCAATGGCAATCTCTTCAACGGCGAATATTACCTGGCACGAACTGACACCAACGGATTTTTTCCCCTGGCGTCTGCGTGGGCTTTGCGCTTCAACATCGAGCCCGAGGCGGACAAATCCAAAATCCTCGCGGCCATTGAGCACGGCGGGAAACCGGCGGTCGGCGGTTACGGCGGAGACGCGCTCTATAGCGGGTTGTTGAACGCCGGAGGCGGCGATTTTGCGGTGCGCGATCTGGCTCGATATCGTCCTATGCTGGAAGATAACAAAGCGAATTGGGAATCATGGGGTCCGGGTGATGAAGTGAATCACGCCTGGACATCCTATCCGGCCTATATTTTTCTAAAATACATCTGCGGTATCCAGCCCACCAGCGGCGGATTTGCCACGTTTGATGTCCGGCCGGAGACTGGAGGGCTGACGTTTGCAGAAGGCGCGGTACCCACGGTGAAGGGGCTCATCTCAACGCGCTGGGAAAAGGGCGGCGATGGCAATTTTGCGCTGAAGATCAAGGTGCCGGCCAACACCCGCGCCTCGATTTACATTCCCAAATTCACCGGCGGAAAATTCACGCTCACTGAATCTGGAAAAACCTTATGGCCGGACAAAGTGGTCCACGATCCGGGAGTGCTTGCCGTTTCAGAGGAGGAGTCATCCATCAAATGCACCGTGGGCGCAGGTGAATATAATTTTCGCGAACGGCCCTAGATCAGGCATGCCAAGCGCCTCGCTTTTACGTATGATTCAATTCTCCATGCATCCCAGTTTGAAAACCGTGGCAACGGTTTTCTCAGTTTTTCTTTCAGCCGCGCTCCACGCTCAGCAACCAGGCAGCGTCTTCGGCTATCGGAATGTCGCCTCGGCTGCCGAGCCGGGCGTTCAAATCGTCGTGAGTTCTCATAGTTATCGGAATAACGGCGCGATGACTCACGACGGCGACGCCTGCCCCTTGAACCGGCCGTTCGTCCCCGGTGAACCGGCTTCCAAATGCTGGTTCAGCAGCGAATACGAGCACTTGCCACAATGGGTCTGGGTTCGTTTCCCCGGCCCCAGAAGGATCGATAAGGTCGTCCTTTACGCCGCCGATACCGCTGCCGTCCCTTCCGATTTTTCAGGACAATTTTTGCCCGACGGCAGCGCCAGGCTTAACACTTTTTTCCACGTCAGGACTGGCGGATTTGATTCGGAAACGCATTCATTTACGATCCGGTTTAAACCAATCGTAACGGATAATTTCCGGCTGCTAATCGAAAGAAACACGGCTTCGGTCACGCCGCAATCATGGATCGCCGCGCTCGCGCAAGTTGAGGTTTATGGCAGCGATGCCACCAATCCCGCGGGACTCTTATCGGGCTCCGTTGCCAAAGGTCCCGGCCCAGATCTGAAATCCCATTTGACGCCTGCAAGCTTTGTTCCCGACGTAAAAGACAAGGGAGACGCTTTGGACATCCGTACTCCGTGGTATCGCGTGGTGCTGGACAAATCACATCCCAAAATTGAGCAACTGTCCTGGGACTCTCTTGGCCAGGGCGAACTCAGCGTGAATTTTTTGGATACCAACGGGGCATGTCCAATTCTCGACCCGATTTTCGTGAACTCACGTCCATCGCAGGCCAGTGCGCTGGTTCAGGACGGCAATGTATTTCATTATGCTCCCGTACAAGTGGCAGCGAACGTGTGGGAGGAAATGTC
>DASYZW010000607.1:0-1558 GCA_035945915.1 Verrucomicrobiia bacterium
TGCATCATAACCCTCGACCAACGACACCTTGACGCCAGGGCCCTGGAGACAATGCTCGCGGATGCCCGCTCTGCCGCCGACAAATTCGCTCGCGAGGGCGGCATCAACGTTTCATGGGAGCGCCTTTGGCAGATCTCACCGCGTCCGTTTCACGATGACCTGATCGAACTTTGCGATGTTGCGATTCGGGAAACCTGCGGAAAGACGCATCGCATGCCCAGCGGCCCGCTTCACGATGCCGCCGAAACGGCCGCCGCTGGCGTGCCCACCGTCATGATGTTTGTTCAAAGTTTGCACGGCATAAGCCACAACAAAATCGAGGACACAAAAGAGGAGCACATTGAGATGGCTGTTATTGCCTTCGACAGGCTCGCGGAAAAAACGATGCATTGGATCCTCAGCCGTTAATGGCAAGGATCCGAATGCGATCGCGATTACCTTTTGTATTCTTCCAGCCAGGCCGGACCCGGACCGTGTCCCCGTACAGAGGTGTCTTCCCGCCGTTCAAGCCGAATGGCGCGCGCGAGCGCCCATTCCGCGCCGGCCCAAAAGCGCGCGGTGTCGAGCACTGGATTCAATAGGTTTGTCATGGTGCAATAATGACTATTTTTAGGATCTGTGTGGTGACGCGCATGGTGCCTGGCGGTTTGCAGGAGCCGAATGTCCTGCAAAAAGGAAATGAGCCAACCATTTTCTTTGCGCGTGCGATGCGCCCACTTGTGAAATTCGTTCGCGTTCGCGCATAAAATTGCGAACAGCCATACTTCCCAGGTCAAATGTCCAGTCAACCATGCGCCGACGAGCAGGATGGCGGACAAAATCGCCAGATCTCGCGACGTTTGCCACCAGCCGTGCCGCGTCATGTAGCGGGGATAGTGATGATGCACGATGTTTGGCCGCGCGACGATCCGGCCGACCCATGGCGTATCCTCACGAATATATGCGTCCTCAAGCCAATGCACGACGCCACCGACAAAGTCCGCCGCAAGGACAGTTGCGACAATTTTTGCAAGAATGAGAATGGCGGTTTTCAAGGGATTCCTTTGGTGTAGTTGTTTGCGTTTGTTGCGTAAGGCCGGTTTGGATGAGGTCATCCGATTCGGCCTGCGCGGTTACTGTGGTTGCAAATTCCATTTGCATACTTGCTATTTAACTCACCTTGCATTGGGAGCGTTAATTGATAAAACTTGGCCGGACATTGACCGGCTCAATGAACGTCCACCATCTCGAGCTCTTCTATTACGTGGCCCGTCACGGGGGGATCATGCCCGCCGTGCGAAACATTCCCTACGGCATCCAACAGCCCGCAGTCAGTTCGCAGATTGCGCAATTGGAAGCGCACCTTGGCAGCGTCCTTTTTCAACGCAGGCCATTCGCGCTTACGGCAGAGGGACAAAAATTGTTTAAATTCATCCAGCCTTTCTTTGCGAACCTGGACAAAATCGCCGGGGAACTCCAGGGCGGGCAAACACGGCACATTCGCATCGGCGCATCCACGATTGTTCTGCGCGATCATTTACCGGAGGTTTTCCTGACCGTCCGAAAAAAATTTCCCGGG
>DASYZW010000608.1:0-7106 GCA_035945915.1 Verrucomicrobiia bacterium
GCCGGTGGAGCAGCCGGGCGCCCACGCCCTGAGCACGTGGCCATCCGGCCGGCTGGCGATGAGCGCGGGCAGAATGTTTTTGCGCAACTCCTCCCAGCAGGCGGGATCGCGGAAGAAACTCGTCACCCCGATCAACAACTCCTTGAAAAGCAGGTCCAACTCCTGCGAATTTTCCTGCAGGTAACGGACGTAACTGCCAAGCTTGTCAATCTGGTGGATGCCCATGCGCCGCTCGATGCGGCGGTAGAATGAATTTTTTTTGTAGAGCGAAAAGTCGTGGCCGGTATGGGTGCGCAACAGGATGATCGCTTTTTCCAGGGCGCTCTGCGTCTTGTCTCCCAATGCCCGTTCCGAAGCGGGGACCAGCGGGGTGCGCGCCAGATAGGCGATAATTCGCTTGGGCAGGTCGTCCACGGCGGCCACAATATCGGCCAACCCGGAGTCAATCGCGCTGCGGGGCATGCCGTCAAATTTGGCCGTCGCGGGGTCCTGCACCAAAACCACCCCGCCCTTCTCTTTGATCGCCCGCAAACCAAGCGTGCCGTCGGAGCCCATGCCGGAAAGAATCACGCCAATGCTGTGCTCCTGCTGGTCCTGCGCCAGCGAGCGGAGGAAAAAATCAATCGGCAGCCGCAGCCCTCGCGTCGAAGCCGGTTCGAGCAGGTGCAGGACGCCGTGCAGGATCGACATGTCCTTGTTCGGCGGAATCACGTAGACGCAGTTCGGCAAAACCGTGGTGCGATCCTTGACCTGGATGACTTTCATGCCGGTGTTGCGCTGGAGCAGTTCGGGCATCACGCCTTTGCGCGTCGGATCCAGGTGCTGCACGATGACAAATGCCATGCCGCTGTTCCTGGGCACATGACTTAGGAAGTGTTCCAACGCTTCGAGTCCTCCGGCGGAAGTGCCGATGCCGATGATCGGAAATGAAGGGATCACTGGCGACGCGCCAGGCGCCGTCCTGCGCGCAGCCCTGGCCGTTTGTTTCTTTCGTCGTGACGGTAAAGATTTTTGTTCCATGCTGTTATTTCCTACACCGAACTATCGCAGCTTTCGTCCTTGCCGCAAGACATGGCGTTGCCTGTTTTGTCAGGGCCTGCGCAGGCATCCGTCTTTTGGCGGTCGTCCGGCCATTTTCCAATCCGCTGCCGCCACCCGCCAGCTCCATCAGCTTGGGAGCGATCTTATCCAACGGCAGGATAAAATCAACGTCCCCGGTTTTGATGGAAGTTTCTGGCATGCTGAAATTTTCCGACGTGGGCCGGTCTTGGGCGATGACCTTGCCGCCCCTCTCCTTGATGATCTGTACCCCGGTGGAGCCGTCACCGTCTCCTCCCGTGAGAATCACGGCAATGGCATTCTTTTTGTAAAACCTCGCCACCGACGCAAACAACGGCTCGGCGGACGGGCGGGCATGGTGAACTTTTTCCGAAGCAGCGGAAGAAAGTTCAAGGCGTCCCCCTTCTGCCACCGACATATGATGGTTGGGCGGAGCCACAAAAACACTTGCGCGGCAAAGGATGTCGCCGGAATTAGCCTCCTTGACCGCCAAAGGAGTGCGGCATTTCAAAATCTCGGCGAGCAGGCTTTTATGCTCGGGCGAAATATGCATCACGATGGTGATGGCGGCTGGAAAATCCGCCGGCAAGCCGCCCAGAATGACCGATAAAGCTTTCAAGCCGCCGACCGACGCCGCCATGGCGATGACCGGGAACGAACGGTCCGCCGGCGAAGCCGGGATGATCTCGCGAGTGACATGGATAGTTTTTTTCTGGAGGCGATTCGGTTTGGATTTCGTCATCATTTCTTTCCGAGTGCCTGGATGTATTGATCGCCTCGCGCTTCGTTTGGAGTGTTAAGTTCCCGCGCGAACCTTCTCACGAACGTCGCCGACTTCGTCACCAAACGTTGCGCGCTGGCGATTTCATCCTTGAGGCCTTTGGTGTTGGCGCGGGCCTCCTGTTTCAATGAAAGCAACCGGACATTAATGCCTAATAAAGTCTGGGCAATTTCGTTCTGAAGTTCACGGCTAATCTTCTTTCGTTCATCCTCCTGCGCTCCGAGGACCCGGTGCGTCAGTTGCTGCAAATCCTGCTGGAGTTGCAGGGATTCTTTCAGCAGCGTGGCATAATGTTCGCCGCTTTTCTTCAGCGCCGCCTCCACGTCCTTGCGTTGGGCGATGCCCCGTTGCAACAGCCGGTTCGTCGCGGCCAATTCCGCCGTGCGCCGGTCCAGGGTCCCATTCAGCCGGTTCAATTCGCTTTTGCTCTGCCGCGCGGCCCGATGTGTTTCCACGATCGGCCCGATGGCCTCCGTGAAAAAAATCTCCGCCCGTTGGGTCAGCCCGTTTTTGCTTTGGGATAATTCCAACGCCGCAAGCGCCTGCTCGTGAATCCGGGCCAGTTCCAGGGTCTCCAAACCCAGCGCCACCGCCTCGCGCCCCAATCTCAACGCCGGTTGCAAGCTCTCGCGCGGCCCTCGTTTCAAGTGTTTTCGCAACGCCGTCACATATCGTTGTGGCAGTCTGATTGATTTTGGTTTCATGTCGGCTTACCAGCTTCGGCGGGTTCCCGGAGGCCCATTCGCTTGAGGGCAGCCCGGCAGTCCGCCCCAAGCATCGGATAGTTGTTTGATTGTGTATATGGGGTAAGTACCCCATGGCAGCCTCAACGTATTTAAGGTTATTATTTTAGTCGCAGTTCTTATTGGCGGAAATTCCCGATGGCATCGTTAAGGTCAACGCCCCATCGTGAATCCCGTTGGAAAAACGATCGTCATGGAGCGTGAATCAGGGCGCGGAATTTCGGTAGGGTTACACCCCATGGTAAAGAACCGGCCTGCGGCTTAGCATTCATTTGCGATCGAGCAAAACGAAACAGGAACAAACGTATCCGGCAGGAAAGCGGCCCTTTGACGAATGAAAGCGCCTTCCTGCCATCAACAAAAAATAATTATGAAAGGAATTGGACCAAACCGTTCGCGGAATCGACGGTCTTCGGCAAAAAGTCTTGCCGCGCTGCCACGCGGCAAAACCGTTGGCGCCCCGGGCGAAAACCTCGCGGAGCTGGATTTAAAAATTCAGCCCCGGTCATTCCCCATTGTCGGAATTGGCGCTTCGGCGGGCGGATTGGAGGCGTTTTCGGAATTGCTCAAGCATCTGCGGGTTGACACGGGAATGGGATTTGTGCTGGTGCAGCATCTTGATCCGAAACATGAAAGCGGGCTCACGCAGCTTCTGGCGCGGGTGACTTCGATGCCGGTGCGCGAGGTCACGAACAATTTGCGCGTGGAACCCAACCACGTATACGTCATTCCGCCCAATACCAACCTCGCCATCGAACAAAGCGTCTTGAAACTTCAGCCGCGCCCGACCGGGCGCAGGCCGCCCCGGTCCATTGATTTCTTTTTCGAGTCGCTGGCGGCGGACCAGCGCGAGCGGGCCATCGGCGTGATTCTCTCCGGCACGGCGACCGACGGCACCGTTGGACTGGAGGCCATCAAAGCCGAAGGCGGCATAACTTTCGCGCAGGATGAATCGGCCCGTTGCGATTCGATGCCGCGCAACGCGGTAGCCGCCGGCTGCGTGGACTTCGTTTTTCCGCCGAAGAACATCGCCGGTGAGCTCGCGCGCATTGCCAGGCATCCCTGCCTCGCGGGTCCCGCCCGCCCGCCTCTCAGTTCCCCGGGAGCCAGGCCGGCGGGGGAAATGCCAGGCAGTGAAACACCGCCCCCCGCCGCGGGTCGCGCGGCCGCGAATAAGAAGGATGCAGATCAGAAGGCTGCGGATAAAATTTCGGCCGCTCCTGCCGGAGCTGCGGGCCCCTATAAAAAAATCCTCCACCTCCTCCGCGACCATTCGGGGGTGGATTTCTCGTCTTATAAATGCGCCACCATCCAGCGGCGCATTACCCGGCGCATGGTGTTAAGCAGAATCGAAACGCCGGAAGGCTACGCCCATTCTCTCCAGGGAAACGCCCGGGAGCTGGAGGCGCTGTATGCGGACTGTCTCATCAACGTGACGAGCTTCTTCCGCAACCCGGAAGTGTTTGAGATTCTCAAGCGCGATATTTTTCCCGGCCTGCTTCAACGGCCCGGCGAAGATGCGTTTCGGGTGTGGGTTTCCGGTTGCTCCACCGGCCAGGAGGCCTATTCCATCGCGATGGCGTTCATGGAAGTGGCGGAAAAGCTTCCCCGCCTGCGTAAACTCCAAATTTTTGCCACCGACCTCAATAACGCGGTGCTGGAGAAGGCGCGGAACGGACTCTATGCCAGGAACGTCGTGCGGGATGTCTCGCCGGAAAGGCTGCGGCGCTTTTTCGTCGCCGAGGAAGGCGGTTATCGCATTGCCAAACGGTTGCGCGAAATGGTCGTTTTCGCCCGGCAAAATCTTGTCAGCGATCCGCCTTTTTCGCGCATGGACCTCGTCAGTTGCCGCAACCTGCTGATTTATCTCGAGTCCGATTTGCAGAAACAGGCGCTCTCCGCGTTTCATTACGCGCTCAGGCCGGAGGGAGTTTTGCTCCTGGGGGCGTCGGAATCCGTCGGCGGCTTCACCGAATTGTTCGAACCAGCGGACTCAAAGCAAAAAATTTATCTCAGGAAACCCGGTCCGGGTTCCGCGTTTCATGTGTCGGCGAAAAATCGCCCCATGGCGGCGGGAATCGGCAATTCGCCTCCCACGGGGAAGCCGGGGCCGCCTGCGGGCGAGCCGAAAGGCTTCCGCGCCGAATTGAGCGCCCAGCTCGAAGCCGATCGCGTCACCGTAAATCAATTTGCGCCGCCCGGCGTGCTCATCAATGATGAGTTGCAAATCCTTCAATTTCGAGGGTCGACCGGCATCTATCTTCAGCCGCCCGCCGGCAAAGCCAGTTTCGACGTGTTGAAAATGACGCGGGAAGGACTGGTGCTGCCGTTGCGCGCCGTGATCAACAAGGCGAGGAAAGAAAACAAAATCGCGCGCCGGGACGACGTGCGGTTCGATCATAATGGCCGGATCAAAACGGTGAAAATCGAAGTCGTGCCGCTCAAGAATCTAAAAGAACGCTGCTTTTTGGTCCTGTTCGAGGATGGCGAAAAGACGGGAGCCGCCGTCCCCCCCGCCGCGGATGGCGAGCCATCCGCCGGCGGGTTGAACACACGTAACTTCGACCGCAAACAGGAAGTATCCCGCCGCGTCGCCGAGTTGGAGTTCGACCTGGCCGAGGCGCGGGATTACCTTCAAGCCGTCCAGGAACAGAACGAAACCACCCATGAGGAACTCCAGGCTTCCAACGAGGAAGTCACCTCCGCCAATGAAGAGTTGCAGAGCCTCAACGAAGAATTGGAAACCTCCAAGGAAGAATTGGAATCCGCCAATGAAGAGTTGACCACGGTCAATGAGGAGATGTCCAATCGCAACACTGAACTGAGCCGCCTCAACGCCGACCTGAATAATCTCCAGACCTCGACCCGGCTTTCCGTAATATTGGTCGGGCGCGAACTGGCCATTCGCCGCTTCAGCCCCGCGGCCGAGAAACAGTTCAATCTGCTGGCCGCCGACGTCGGGCAGCCCCTTGGCAGGTTCCGGCATAACCTCGTTCTGGCCGAACGCAACTTTCCGGCCGCTTCAACGCTGGACCTCGACGCCTTCGCTCGCGAAGTCATCGAAACCGGGCGGGAGCGCGAATGCGAAGCGCGCGACAAAGATGGCCGCTGGTTCTGTCTGCGCGCTCACCCCTACCTGACCCTGGAAAACCAGGTGGACGGCGCGGTGATCGTGTTCGTGGACATTGACGCCCTCAAAAAGACCGAGCGGGAAATTAAAGCCGCGCGCGATTATGCGGAGGCCACTCTTCGGACCGCGCGCGACCCGGTCATTGTCCTGCGGCGCGACCTGCGCGTAAACAGTGCGAACGAAGCGTTCTACAAAACTTTCAAAGTCACGCCCGGCCAGACCCTGGGCTGCCTGGTTTACGAGTTGGGCAATCATCAGTGGGACATTCCAAAATTGCGCGGGATGCTCGAAGATATTTTGCCCCGCAACAGCTTCTTCGATGACTTCGAAGTGACGCACGACTTCCCGCAAATTGGAAGGCGCACGATGCTGCTCAACGCCCGGCGGCTGAATCTGGGGGACGGCTTGACATTCATGATTCTCCTGTCCATCGAGGACGTGACCGAGCGGCTCGAATCCCGGGCCGCCTTGCGCGAAAGCGAAGAACGCTATCGCACCTTGTTCGACCTGAATCCGGTGGCCGTTTATACCATTGATCGGTTGGGTATGATCCAGAACTTTAACCGCCACGCCGCGGAATTGTGGGGCCGCAAACCGGTGCCGGGGGACACGGACCAGCGGTTTTGCGGCTCGTTCAAAATGTTCCGGCCGGATGGCGGTTTCGTGCCCCTCGACCAGTGTCCCATGGCGGATGTCGTCACCGGCAAATTGCCCGCGGTCTGTGACACCGAAATGCACATCGAGCGGCCCGACGGCTCGCGGATCATCGTGGTCGTGAATATCCGTCCGCTGAAGAACGAACGGGGAGAAGTCATCGGGGCAATTAATTGCTTTTACGACATCACCGGGCGCGCGCGCGCGGAAGAGGCGCGCGCGCGCCTGGCCGCGCTGGTCGAGTTCTCTGAAGATGCCATCATCAGCAAAGATTTAAACGGCGTCGTGACCAGTTGGAACCGGGGCGCGGAACGGCTGTTTGGTTACTCGGAACAGGAAGCCATCGGCCGTCTGGTCACAATGCTCATCCCGCCCGATCACGCCGACGAAGAGCCCGCCCTTCTGGAACGTGTTCGCCACGGGCAAGCCGTCCAATATTACGAAACCGTGCGACGCCACAAAGACGGCTCGCTGCTCGATATTTCCCTGACCGTTTCGCCCATCCGGAACAGCAAGGGCGAAATTATCGGCGCGTCAAAAATCGCCCGCGATATCACCCAAAGCAAACGCTCTGAAAAAGAATTGGCGGAGATATTGGCGCGGGAACAGGCGGCCAACCGCGCCAAGGATGAGTTCCTGGCTGCCTTGTCGCACGAATTGCGGACTCCGCTCAACCCGGTGCTGCTCCTGGCGAGCGATTCCGCAAAAGATCCCAGCTTGCCCGCGCCCATCCGGGCCA
>DASYZW010000609.1:0-7653 GCA_035945915.1 Verrucomicrobiia bacterium
GGCGGAGCCTATGATTGTACTCTTAATTTTTGCATGGTCTCCAACAATGCTACCAGTGGCTTGATCGGCGGAGTGGACAGTGGTTTGGGTGGTGGAGTGTACTACGATTCTGGTCAAACAAACGACCTCGGGCAGGGCAACATTGTGGTGGGCAATGTTGCTGCGGCTACTAATGATTGGGAGCCAAGGGGCGGCATCGGAGGCGGCGTCTTCATCCTCCTGATAAGCGCAAGCCTAAACGGCTGGACGTTCATCAGTAATTCAGCTCCTTACGACGGAGGCGGGTTGTATCTGACAACGCCTCGGACAATTTTGAATAATTGCATCTTTCTTGGCAATTCCTCCGGGGGCAACGGCGGCGGTGTTTGCAGTTCCTGGCCATTTACAGCTGTGGCATCCAATTGTACGTTTATTTGGAATATGGCCGCGGGCAACGGGGGTGGAGCTTGTTATGCGGCGTTGACAAACTGTTCGGTAATTGGAAACAAGGCCACCAACGGAGGCGGCGTGTACGGAATCGCCAATAACTGCGTCTTGAGTGATAACGTTGCGACAAACGATGGTGGTGGGCTATATTATTACTACGGGTCAACGCCATATCCAGCAATCGTAGGTTGCGCTTTCACGAACAACTCTGCTTTGAATGGCGGCGGTGCCTACACATCTAGTTCTTGCGGCTTCAGCAATTGTTTCTTCTGCGCTAATTCGGCAGCCAATAATGGTGGCGGAATCGAACTCGGAGCTTACTGTTTAATAGCTCATTGCGGCATCTACAGTAACAACGCTGGCCTCAACGGGGGCGGCGTGTCAGGAAGCGAGGTCAGTTACTGCATTATTTTGGGCAATACTGCCGGAGAGGCCGGAGGCGGCACCTACGATTGTCAGATGGCGAATTGCTTACTAAGTGGAAATTCAGCAACCTATGGTGGAGGATCTTTAGACGACAGTTTTTTCCTCATCAGAAATTGCACAATTGCAAACAATAGGGCTACGAACGTCGGAGGTGGCTTTTATTCGACAGGTGTCTGGGCGTTTGGAATAACAAATTGCATCATCTATGACAACTCCGAGAACAACCCCTTCCCTTGGGCCAAGGACTACTCTAACTACTATCCAACAAATTTTATTGGTATGTTCCACTGTTGTACTGTTCCCTTACCTGCGCCATCGATCTGGGGCGGTAATAACAACAATATAACCAACGATCCGGCTTTTGTTAATGCAGCTTTCGGTGATTTTCATCTTCAATCCAACTCGCCCTGTATCAACGCCGGCCGCAACCCAGATATTGCTCGCATCACCGATTTGGACGGCAACCCGCGCATCGTGGGCGGCACGGTGGACATCGGCGCGTATGAATGTCAGTCGCCCGCATTGCTGGCCTACTACGATTGGCTGCAAAGCTATGGTCTGCCGACCGATGCATCGAAAGTTTACAGCGATAGTGACGGCGACGGCATGAATAACTACCAGGAATGGATTGCTGGAACCAGCCCCACTAATGCCTTGTCCGTTTTGGCCATGTTGCCGCCCGCGCCCACGAACAATTCGGCTGGACTCGTTGTAAGCTGGCAAAGCGTGAACACGCGAACGTATTATCTCCAACGCGGCACCAATCTGGCAGCGCAACCGGCCTTTTCGACCGTTCAGAGCAACATTGTCGGCCAGACGAGCACGACAACTTACACGGACACCAACGCCATTGGAAACGGGCCGTTCTTCTATCGCGCCGGCGTCCAGTGATTCACAAATATGAAATGTGAGCGTCACGATTCCAGGCGTGCGCCAACCGTAGGTGGCCGTGGTTCAGCTTTGGATCGTCAGGCGGCATCGAGCGCATCGTGAAATCTATCCGCAATGTCTTCGGTGTGGTGATACTTGGATTCGTGTGTTCTGGTTGTTTGCTGCGAGTCGAACACAATACGACCAGCCCTGGAGCGCGAGGTGTTGTCTTGGATGCTCAGACCCACCAGCCCTTGAGCGGCGCAGAGGTCGTAGTATCCCGGCTGTGGGATACACAACCGCCGACTTTTTCCGATGCGCTCACCAACACTCGACCGCCGGTCGTTACGACTGGAAAAAGGGGCCGGTTCTCTATTCAGCCGGAGCGACATTGGGATTTGGTTGTTTACCTCGCTGAGCGGTATCGCACGCCGGGCGGCACACTTGTTGTGCAGCGAGTAGGCTATGAGCCAGCGGTCGTTCAGCTTTGGGGGGACATCATGCCGATTTCGGCGCACTCCACAAATGTTGTTGAGGTTTTGTTGAGTCCAGTTACCAAATGATGCCGCCTAACCGCGCTGGTATCTAACGGCCACTGCCCCTTGAGTTTTCAGTTGAGTTATGAAATGTGAGAGTCCAGATTGCAATCGTGAGCCAGCCGCCGGTGGCCGTGGCTCCGCTCTTTGGAACGTTAGACCCATTACACATTCACTATGAAAACGATGACACAAAAATCCCTCATCCTCGCAACGATACTTGGTGGTTCATCGCTCATCGCAGGTGCGGCCAATTGGACGAACTGGAACAATGACCAAAGCATTGGCTCGTTCTATGCCGTCGCTGGCTCTGCAAAGGAAACGGTCGCCGTCGGCATTGACGGGCGCATCGCCACACGTAACAACACCACCGGCGTATGGAAGATTCAAACCTTCACCGGCGATCCTGATTTTCGCGCGATAGTTTATGCAAATAACCAGTATGTTGTGGTCCGCGAGGCGGGTTTCATCATGACCAGCCCGGATGGACTCAAATGGACGAATCGCACTTCTCCCACCAAAAGGAATCTGTTGGGATTGTTTTGGGACGGGCACCAATACCTCGCTGGTGGAGACAAGGGAACGATATTGTCCAGCCCGGATGGCATCAAATGGATCAGCCGTAAATCGGGAAGCCAGATAAACTTTTACGGTTTCAGTTACTCCGGCACGCGTTATGTTGCCGTCGGGAATGATGGCATTCGCATCAGTGGAGATTCCATTACTTGGACGACGCCAACGACTGCGCCCAGGTCGGTTCCGTTCACAGCCTGCACCTGGACAGGCACCGAATTTCTCGCCTGCGGACTTGGGTTGGACAAGAATCCCACCATCTACACCAGCCCGGACGGCGATGTCTGGACACTCCGTGACACCGCGATCAAGGCATCGCTCCGGGCGGCGATTACGATCAACGGCTCAATTTTCATCACAGGCGACAGCGTCATCGAGAAATCCACCGACGGCGGAACGACGTGGACGGACACCTACAACAACTCTGGTGGTAACAAGCTCTTCATGGGTTTGGCCAGCAACGGCGAATGCTTGATTGCCGCCGGATTCAATCACAACGTATGGGCGATGCCAGTGTCAGTAACGCCATAATGCAAATTTTCAAACCTGCCAACATGGGGTCTAGCAGTCGCCGGAGCCAACCGCCGTTGGCGCTGGCCGTTCCGCTGTCGCGGTTCACATCGCGAGGCGGCGGTGGCTTCTTTGGTCGTTGGGCAGAGGAGCGCCATGCATATCAACCCACTAGAAACACGTTATATGAATCCGAAATTGCGAGAATTCTTTTGTCCAATTAGAACATTTTGCCTGATGGTGTTACTGGCAGGGGTTGCAACAGGACAAGCCAACACGGTGTATTTTAACAATTTCGATTCTGGATCTGCCTCACTTAACGGTCTGTCCATTGTTGGCGCGACCAGCTCGTCTTCGGTGAGTGTTGATTCCGGGCAGTTGAGGATTGATCCGCTTGGCGGCGAGACGTACACATACGTCGTGGCTAATACCGCCTCCTTTGCTGCTCCATACTCCAGCATTTTGAAAGATAATCCTGGCACCATTACGTGGGCTTTCAATGTATCCAACCAGGATGGTGGCCCGAATCTGAACAATGGATTCTTTTTTAGTCTTGCAAGCGATTCAACCGACCCTTTGGTTTACACGAGTTCGTCCTACCTCTTTTCTGGCGGGATATTCGTGGGAAATGCAATGGAATTCGATGGAGTCGGAAACGAATTTCCATCTTACTATCTTTTACAGATTCCAAGTGCCGATGGCCTCGGACCCCTTCCGTCAAAAGGATCTTTTCGTATCACTTATGACCCATCCACGGATTTGTGGAGCGTTTATGGGAAGGTGGGGCCTGATTACGTTGATCCGACAACCGTGACCACACTCCTGGGTTCCTTTGTGGAGAGCACTTACACAAGTATTTCTTTGCCATATATGGTCTTTGGTGGTGAGAATGCGGGAAGCGATTTCTTTGATAATGTCAGCGTTACTGTGGTGCCAGAGCCTTCAACAATTGTATTGATGGCTTTGAGCCTTGCAGCGGGTGTCGCTTTGCTGTGGTCTCATCGCCCTCTCAAAGTCCGAAACATTCGCCACCTGCCTAACACCTATTAAGCCCGGGATGTCAATAGACAAAAAGAGGGTTTTACGGAATGTTCTGGATTCCGTATAGCGGAGCTCAGAGCGGGAACTCCCGCCTTCGCCAAGGCTACGGCGAGGCAGGCCGACTTAATTTCAGTTTACAACGCGGAGGGGGGCCTTCAGCCTCCGCCGAGGCTACGGCTTGACAGGCCGGCTACACATCCGCCGTCGCTCAGAAGCTATGGCGAGACAGGCCTATAGGGACTCAATCGGGCTGGCCAGAGCGCTGTGCCCGTGCGCCCGGCACCTCAACCAGTCTTCCAGACACGCGATCAAACGCCGCATCCCGGTCCAGAAACTCTGTCATAAGCGGGTCATTCTGGACTGACCCGTTTGTGAGCTGCTCGATGCGGACGGCCGTTTCAAGGTTTGCTTGCGTTTCAGCGTTTACGAGCGTATTGGTTTTCATAGGCATGATTGAGGTTTATCGTTTACTGTTCACCTATAGTTGTCGCCCACCGCGTCAACTCCCTCAACTCATGCCTTCTTTTGGACGTTAGGCTGCACTATGACCATCAACTGCAATCTCACGGAGTCGGACTACCGAGCGTTTCGGAGGTATGTCATGTTTGGTTATCACAAGATGCACTGGTATCTTGCCGTTGTGCTCATTTCGCTTCTTGCATTCGATTGGTTCAGCTACAAGCCAGACGCAACGTTGACAGAGAAGGTGGCGGGTCAGGTTGGCATTGTTTTTCTCTGGCTGGTTTTGATGCTCGTCTACTTCGCCGCTTGGAAGATTATCACGCGCTTTACTGGTAGGCGTTTCCGGGGTTCTATTGGTCCACACACTTTTGAGATTGGTGAGGACACGTTTGCAGAGTCAAACGCACAGGGACGGCAAGAGATTAAAGTCGCAGGATTGCGCCGAGTTGCGGAGACCGCTTCACATTTTATTGTACTCACAAATACCGGCACAGGGTATGTCATTCCCAAACGCGATTTGCAAAACTATGAGGCGCTTTATGAGCTACAAAAGAAGGTCGCAGGCCGTGGAGCCTAACACCGCGCGAGCCTATATAGAAAGTGTCGGAGCGACATTCGGTAACGATCCAATTTTCACTACGAGAGATTGTGATGAATCGAGCAGAGAGATGGGATGGTCGAAAATTGAGTTTTTACATAGCCTCGCTCTAGAGCCAACGCCGACTGCCCCTTCAGTTTTGGCTGCCTCAATTCCGCTTGGTGGTTGGGGTCATGGAATGGCTTACGGGAGTATCTTTCAAGAATTCCCGTCTAACGGGCTATGAACCTGAAGACGCTGTGGGGTATGCAAACAGCACTTAACCGCGCTCGAATTTGTGTTGTAGTGATCGCGGCAGTTGCGTTGCAGCGGCATTCCGCCGAAGGGACAGAAATGAAAACACTCGTCGAAGGCAACACCGCATTTGCAGTCCAACTTTACGGAAAGCTGCGGTCAGCCGAGGGGAATCTGGTGGTTTCGCCGTACAGCATCTCGTCGGCGCTGTCGATGACCTGCGCCGGGGCACGCGGGGAAACCGCCCAACAGATGGAGCAGGCGCTCCATTTCGGGCAAAGCAAGAGCGACCTGCACGCCCTTTTTGGTCGGCTCGACAAGGCTCTGAAGGCAGCGCAAGGGCGCAACGAACTGAACATCGCCAATTCACTCTGGCCACAGAAGACGTACCCGTTCCGGCAGGAATTCTTGAACCTGCTAAGGAAGAATTACGGCGCGACGGTCACTCCGCTGAATTACGAACGGGAAGCCGAACAGGCGCGGGTGACGATCAACCAGTGGGTGGACGATAAAACGCGGCACAAGATCACCGAGATCATCGGGCCGAAAGTGCTCGACGAATCAACGCGCATGGTGCTGGTCAACGCGATTTATTTCAAGGGCACGTGGGCAACACCGTTTCCTGAATTTGCGACGCAACCCGACAAATTCTACACCCAGTCAGACACCAGCGTTACTGTGCCATTCATGCACAAGCGTGGCCCGTTCAGCTACGGTGAAAACGACCAGTTGCAACTGATCGCCCTGCCGTATGCCGGGCGGAAGCTCGAAATGCTCGTCCTGTTACCGCGTAGTCGAGATGGAATTGAGCAATTGGAAAATGGCCTGACCGCAGCCAGCCTGTCAACTTGGACATCGGGGATGCTGGAACAGCAAGTCGATGTGGCGCTGCCAAAATTCAAAATGTCCAGCGGTTTCAATTTGGCAAAGGCACTCGCGGCTTTGGGCGTGACGGACGCATTTGATTCCCAAAGGGCGGATTTTTCAGGCATGGATGGCAGACCACACTGGCTGTACATCAGCGCCATGCTGCACAAGGCGTACGTTGACGTGAACGAGAAAGGAACGGAAGCCGCCGCCGCAACCGCCGTCGTAACGACTTTTGGTGCTGCTCCTCCCCGGAGGGAACCACCACGGGAGTTCCGGGCCGATCACCCGTTCCTTTTTCTGATCCGTGACGCGACAACCGGTTCCATTCTGTTTATGGGTCGTGTCTCCCACCCCGGAAATGACTAAGAGCTTGGTGCCTAAATCGCCACGGTTATCGAGAGCCGCAGCCGTGCGCTTGACATCGCTGGTCCGGCGTGACTGAGTTTCCATCGTGGGGCGGCATGGGGGCATTACGCAAAGATTCACGTCTTATTTGATATGATCAAGAAAACGTCGTTCGCGTGGCTGCTGCTGGTTGCCACAGTTGTCCAAGCGCATCCATTAAGCCCGCCGATTGTAAATCCGAATAACCACCATTCCTATCTGCTCCTCGATGCCGCCACGTGGAAAGATTCCGAAGCCGAGGCGGTTGCGCTTGGCGGGCACCTGGCCACGATTCGCAACCAGGCGGAAGAGGACTGGTTGGTCCGCACCTTTGGCAGTTTTGGCGGCAAACAGCGTCTTTTGTGGATCGGTTTGAGCGACATCGCCCAAAAATCTCATTTCAGTTGGAGCAGCGGCGAATCGTCGTCCTACACTTGTTGGGCATCGGGTGAACCCAACAACGCTCACGGTAGCGAAGATTACGTTGCCATTTATTATCCCAACCACAGTCAGGGCGGAAAATGGAATGATTGGCAGGACCGCACTGAAGACCCCATCGGCCTGCCGATGAACGGCGTGGTGGAAATTGTTCCGATCAACGAAACCATTTCTACTCAAAGTGCCACTCAACCCGCCGCTGTGACCATTAACCCCATGCTGGTAATCACTAATGACAGCAACAGCATAAAATTGCAGTGGCCGATTTCTGCATCGGGCTATATG
>DASYZW010000610.1:0-3814 GCA_035945915.1 Verrucomicrobiia bacterium
GGGCGCTTACGGCCCGCTGATTCCGACGCAAGACCGCTGGGCGATTGTCGCTTATCTAAGGGCGTTGCAATTGAGCTGGCTCGGAACCACGAACGATTTGTCCGCGGCACAACAAGCCGCGTTGAAATAATGAAACACGAAAGAGAAGATTTGCCGCCGCCGATGGACCTGTCCGTCTGGCGTGGTCTGCCCATCGTTTTGATGGTGATCGGCGGAATCCTGTCCGTCATCGGCCTATTCTCGACTCCGAAACACTTCGGGCAGGAATTTGGATATTGCTGGCTCACGGCGTTCATGTTCTTTTTGACGCTCGCCCTCGGGGCGCTGTTCCTGACCCTCATCCATCATCTCACCGATGCCGGTTGGTCCGTTGCGACCCGCCGGTTTTGCGAGCACATCGCTTCACTGCTCTTTCCGTGGCTGGCGTTTTTGTTCATCCCCATCGTCGTGCTCGCGCCGGAGATCTATTCATGGGTGCGCATGAACCCTGGTGGTGACCGGGCCCTCGCGGCCAAATGGCCACTGTTCACCATTCCGGGCTTTATCGTTGCCTCGGCCATATTTTTCGGCATCTGGTGGCTCTTGACCGGCCGCATCAATTATTGGTCGCTGCGGCAGGACGTCACGGGTGACGCGCTTTGCACCCGCAAGATGCGATTCCATTCCGGCTGGGGAATTCTCGCCTTCGCGGCGACGGTGACAGTGGCCCCGACGCTTTGGATGCAGTCGTTGCAATACCAGTGGTCTTCGACCATGTACGGCTTGTACCTGTTTGCCTCCTGCGGATGGGTCGCGCTGGCCACGGCATACGTCATTGCGGCGATTTTGCAACGGCAGCGCGTGTTGACAGACGTTTTAAAAGACAACCAGTTTTATTACCTGGGCGTCCTGTTCTTCGCATTCACGCTGCTCGAAGCCTATTTCGAGTTCGCGCAATACTTCGTGATTTGGAACGGCAACGTGCCCGACGAGACTTTCTGGTATCTCATGCGGCAGAATGGTTCGTGGTGGAGTGTGAATATGCTCCTGATTTTCGGCCATTTCTTTACGCCGTTCATCCTCCTGCTGCCGGCAAACGCAAAGATCAATTTTAAAATCATGATCCCCGTTTGTCTCTGGGCCTGGTTGATGAGCTATTTGGACCTCGCGTTCAATATCTACCCCGTCATCCATCCGGACGCCTATCCGGTGCGCTGGCTTTGGCTGCAATTTGGCTGCTTTGCGTTCATGGCCGGTTTTCTCGGTTATGCGTTTATGAGGAAGTTCCTTCGTTACCCGCCCTATCCGCAACGCGACCCGCGTATCCTGGAGGCGATGGGTGTCGTTCACGAACCGGAAGAACTCCCCGATACCCTTCCCAATGGAGGCGCCGAATGAATCCCGGCTCAAATCTGCCTAAAACGCCCGACGTAAACCACGCCTCCGGCGCGGCGGTGGGCTTTATTTTGGGAAGCCTGATTTTTCTCGTGCTCGTGGTGATCGTGAAATTGACGATGTCGGTTCCTCCCATCGACGCAACCCGCAGCCAGGCGCTTTCAAGCGCGCTGTTTGAAATCCGAACCAACGAAACTGCCTCGCTCGACAGCGCGGCATGGATTGACCGCAGCCGGGGCATCGTCCGCCTGCCGATTGTGACCGCCGAGCAATTGGCCGCCCAGGAATGGAAGAACCCGGCCCAGGCCCGCGCGGACTTGATCGATCGCGCAAAACGCGCTGCCGCGCCGGCGCCCAAACCGGCTGCCACTCCAAACCAATTTGAATGAACGAGATCGAAAAGAAATATTCCGCCATTGACGCCTCGTGCCGCGTGCCGCTGCTCGTGCTCTTTGGCGTGGCGTCTCTTTGGCTCATCGTCGGGCTTGTGCTGGCGATCCTGGCTTCCATGACTTTTCACAAGCCGGACCTGTTTGCCAACTGCCCATATTTGACCTATGGCCGCGTCCTGCCGGCTGCGAATGACGCCATCCTGTACGGCTTTGCCATCCCCGCCGCCCTGGGCGTAATCCTCTGGATATTTGCGCGCCTGAGTGAAAGCGAGCTTCTCCTTCCGCTCGTGCCGATCATCGCGGCCAACATCTGGCTCGTCGGCGTCCTCGTCGGCGTTGTCGCCATTTTGATCGGCGATAGCACGGGTTTTGCCTGGCTGGAGTTTCCGCGCGCTGCATCTATTTTGCTCTTTGCCGCGTTCCTGCTTATCGCCATATCGGCGGCGGCCACATTTGGCGCGCGACGCGAGCGCGTGTTGCAGCCGCCGCATTGGTTTCTGCTGGCCGCGTTGTTCTGGTTTCCGTGGATTTATTCCACGGCAAATTTTTTCCTGGTCGCCTGTCCCGTTCGCGGCGTGACCCAGGCGGTGATCGACTTTTGGTTTGTCAACAATTTGCTTTTTGTCTGGCTTACGCTTTTGGGACTTGGCGTGGCCTTTTATTTGATGCCGAAAATCGCAGGACGCCCCCTGCAAAGCCGGTATTTCGCATTGTTCGGGTTCTATACTTTCATCCTGTTTGCCCCGTGGTGCGGCATTCCCCAGGGCGCGCCGGTGCCGGCATGGCTGCCGGCTGCCAGCACCATGGCCGCGGTGCTTACGCTGGTCCCGCTGATTGCTTTCGCCATCGTTTTTTTCAACAGCATCCGCGGCGTCAACGTCCATTGCAAAGGCGGACCTTACTGCTACGCGAAATTCGCTACGGCCGCTTTTCTCGTGAGCGCGGTGATGTACCTCGTGACGAACTGCCCGCACTTCGGCGGAATTGTCGGGATGACCTGGTATCTGCCGGCGCAAACATACCTTCAAATATTCGGCTTCTTGACCATCGCCATTTGCGGGGCGGCTTATGAATCTTTGCCCGGCATCATGGACTTTGAATTGCCATTCCCGAAATTTGTCCGCGCGCAACATTGGTGTTTTATGATCGGCCTGGCGCTCCTGGTTCTGCCGCTGGCCATTGGCGGTTTCGTGGAAGGACAAAAAATGAGCGATCCGGAGGTTTCATTTTCCAATATCACGTTGGGCACTTTGAATTATCTGCGCATCAGTTCCATGGGTTTTGTATTTTTCCTGCTGGGCAGCCTTATGTTTGCCCTGAATATTTTTAGCGCGACCGCCATTTGGCAGACCCGATTGGCCAAATCCCTCGCGACGTCCTTCATTGCATTGTCCAAAGCCGAGGAGGTGAAATCGTGAAGACTGGTTTCCGCATTTTCCTCGGCGCATTTGTCGCCTTCGGTTTGTCCTGGTGCGGCTTTGTGCTCGGGCCGGTGCTGCAATTGGGCACCCAGGGCCAAACGACGGTTCTCAATTCATCCGAGATCTATCCTAACCAGCGGCCCGGCAATGCCAGCCTTGGTTTGCAGGTGTACCGCGCAAACGGTTGCGCCGCCTGCCATACCACCCAGGTGGGCCAGGACGGTGTGGCGTGCGATGTTGTCCTGACCGGCGCCGGCAACAATTCAGAGGCCGTAAAGAAACTGGTCGCCACCTTGAATTTAAACGGCCTGGACAAAGACGAAGCCGACTCTGTTTCCGCGCAAATCTCCGCCGCCGGCGGCAAAAGCGAAACCCATATTGAACCCACCGGCCCGGATATTTCGCGCGGGTGGGGCATGCGCCACAGCGTGGCTGAGGACTTTCTTTGGGATAATCCCGTGCAACTCGGCAGCATCCGCGTCGGACCCGATTTGTCGAACGTTGGCGCGCGCTACGACCTGAATTGGGAACTCGTTCACCTCTATGCGCCGCAAAGCGAAGTAAAAAATTCTGTCATGCCGCCATTCCGGTATCTGTTTAACGTGCAAACGACCGGCGCGACGCCCT
>DASYZW010000611.1:0-4432 GCA_035945915.1 Verrucomicrobiia bacterium
TGACCAACTGGCAAGTCCACGAAGTCACGCCCCAAGCTTGGAATAAAAGCCAACTGCCGGCGCATCGGCTCGCGTCATAAACGTCGTAGCTTAATATCTCTCACACTTACGACTCCGCTACGGTTGCTCTGTCAAGAAGGTCCCCGGCGTGACGCTTACGAACATTAGGGAGCGGGACGACTGGGGACAAAGCGTCCGAAAACGCGCGGCGGGTCAGGAACCCCAACGCTGGCATTGGGCCTATGGCGGCACCTGCTTCCGCCTGGATCAACGCGTGGCAAGCGGCGGGGGACGGGCGCGCATTGTCAGCCGCGGCACGGTAATGACCCGCGGTGGAGTGGATGATTTACGCGAACAACTCTTTGCCGAAGCGCAGCGACAGGGTCTGGCGCAAGCGGCCAAAGTGTTGGTGATCGCCGACGGCGCGGTGTGGATTTGGAATCTGGCGGGGGATCGTTTTGCGCACGCCCACCAGCGGTTGGACTACTATCGCGCCAGCGGGCACCTGTGGGCCGTGGCCCACGCGCTGCACCCGCAGGACGAAGCGGCGGCGCGGGCCTGGATTCAACCGCTGCTCAAGAAACTCAAGCAGGGACGGGTCGCGCCGCTGCTGAACGATCTGCGCGCCCTGGCCAAGCGGCTGCGGCAGAAAAAGCGGCAAGCCGTTCAATCCGAACTGTCGTATCTGGAAAGCCACCGGGAGCGCATGGACTACCCCACCGCCCGGCGCAACGGCGAACCGCAAGGCAGCGGCGCCATCGAATCGACCTGCCGGCAATATCAATGTCGCTTCAAACGCCCCGGACAGTTCTGGAGTTTGGTCGGCGATGAAGGATTGATGTGTCTGGAAACCTTCTGGCGCAACGACCGCTGGCATCTGTTATTCCCCCACCTCCTTCATGGCGACCCCCGCAGAAATTGATATGCGCCCAAGCATCTGGCCTATTTATATCACTTCGAAAGCCGTTTTGGTGCGAATGTCATTCGACGAAGCTCCAACCATAACTTGGAAGGTTCCCGGATTAACCCGAAACCTCTGCTGATCTTCATCGTAGTATGCCAATTTTGCCGCGGGAATCGTAATGGCCACGTCTTGGGTTTCACCCGCCTTGAGATGAATTCGTCGAAATTCCCGCAGCTCTTTGTCGGGCCGCTTGACAGAGGGATGAAGCTCGCGGACGTAAAATTGAACCACCTCATCACCTTCGCGTTTGCCGGTGTTGGCGACTTTGACGCTGACCGTGATCTGTCCATCCGAATTGATGCGGCGGCTTGACAGTTTGATGTGGCTGTATTTGAACGTCGTGTAGCTCAGACCATGACCGAAGCCAAAGAGCGGCTTGCCATGGAGATACATGTAAGTGAAACCTTTAGTAATGTCGTATTCGTCCTGGGGCGGCACCTGGCTTTCGGAAGCGTAAACGGTGTAAGGCAGGCGGCCAGCTGGATTATAGTTTCCGAAAATGATGTCGGCAATGGCGTTGCCTCCCTCCACACCATTCCACCATGCCTCAACGATGGCCGGCACATGCTGTTTAACCCACGGAATTGTCAAGGGTCCCGCATTGAGCAGCACCACGATGATCTTTGGATTTGCAGTATAAACTGCTTTTATTAAATCCTCTTGCCGACCCGGCAGGCCCAAACTGGTGCGATCCCTCCCCTCCGTTTCGATACCTTCGGTAGTGCCGACATAGACAATGGCCACGTCGGCTCGTTGGGCAATATTGGCGGCTTCCTTGATAAAAGTGTCTTCGTTAGTTGCGATTGCTGGCATAGTATTCGCGTTGCCTTGCTGGAATCTGTGTTCTCCACCAATCCCACACCCCTTGGCGTAAAGAATTTCAGTTGCCGGCATCACCCGGTTTTTGATTCCTTGGAGTGGATTTACCGGATGATCGGCCCGTCCGCTGTAGCCGCCCGGCGTGAACATATCCGCATGCGGACCGATGACAGCAATCCGCTTTAGCTTGGATTTTTCCAACGGCAGAAAGTTTTTGTGATTTTTCAGCAGCACCATTGATTCCTGCGCCAACGCCAGGGCCAATGTTCGGTGTATTGAACTGCCAATGACATCCGGAGAGATTTTGTTGTAGGGCACCATCTCCGGCGGGTCGAATTCACCGAGGCGTAGGCGATTATGCAGCAGACGATACAGGGCGTCGTTCAATCTGGCCTCAGACAGCAACCCATCTCGAATGGCAGCGGGAATTTGTTTCCAATAATCATCATCGTCAAAGTCACAACCGGCGTTGAGGGCGTCGGCGACCGCCACTTTGTCTTTCATTTTTCCATTTGTGAAACCGTTGATCATGGCGCCGATCCCACCCATGTCTGAAACCACAAATCCCTCAAACTTCCACTGGTTCTTGAGAATTTCCGTCAGCAGCTTGTGATTTATAACGTTGGGAACTCCATTAATGGCGTTATAGGATGCCATGACCGACTGGGCCTGGCCCTCGACAATGCAATCTCGAAAATGCGGTAAATAATACTCATAGAGCATCCGGTCGCTTACTTTGGCCGAATTACTGTGCCGATGTGTTTCAATGTTGTAAGCGGCGTAATGCTTGAGCGTAGCAACGAGCTTGAGATATTTCGAGTCGTCTCCTTGCACTCCCTGAACATAGGCGACTCCAATACGACCGGTCAAAAACGGATCTTCGCCGAAACACTCATTGTTACGTCCCCAGTATGGATTGCGGGTCATGTTGATCACCGGAGCGCGATAAATTAGACCCTTGTGTTCGACTTTGACATCCGGTTGCTGGTGCCAAAGATTATAGATAGCCCGAGCCTCGTCGGAAATGGCAGTCGCCACCTCTCGGATCAGTGCTGGATTCCAAGTGGCCGCCATGGCGATTGAAACGGGAAACATGGTGGTCGGCCGACTCCACTGGACGCCATGAAGACATTGATTATGCTGGTCGGCCCAGATCCCAAGACGTTTGACATCCGGCCCAATATGATCGAGAACCATCGCCTTTTCGTCCAGAGTCAACCGAGAAATTAAGTCCTGGGTCCGCTTCTCCAATGGCTCGCTGGGATTGAGATAAAGCGGTCTGCCAACAGCTTCCGCCCCGGAGTCTGGAAATGTGGTTACGCTGGTGCCGTCAGCGGCAAGCAGGCTTCGCGGCAGCAGAGCGGAGGCCAGCAATGTGCCGCCCAGTTTCAGTGCATCGCGCCGCGAGACGATGCCAGTTCTTTTTTGGCAGCAATTCTTTTCCTCAGACTTCATAGAATCAAGTTCGTCTATTTTTCACCCAACCGAATGCCGAAGTCATCATTGCCGGTGACACCCTCAACATCCTTGCCAAGCTCAACCGCCCGCACAATGGAAGGGCCAGGTCTATTGTAAATATTCGCTCTAAGCGTGACATGGCGAACGTCGTGAAGATTGATGACGTATCCGGAATCAGACAATGGTAGGGGCGAAGGCGCGTTGATAATGTTGCCGGTGATATTCACTCCGTCGGCCCAGCCGAGGTTGATCATGTAGGGGCAGTAATTTTCGTCAAAGATGTTGTTGGTGATGTCGATATTGCGGTTACCGATGGCTCCGTCGCCATGCAAGAAAATCACGCCGTCGGCATTTAAATTATTGCGGAGCGAGTTGTGACGAAAGTGATTATCGGCGACGGTGACATTCCAAGAGTAGTTGGCCTCGTTCCAGTAATATTCCGGCCCGATACTCACGGCGGACATGCCGCAACCGACAATGTCACAGCCCCGGATCAGCCCGTCATCCGCTTTCACCAGTATCCCCCGTGACCGGGTATTACCCAAAGTGCAACCAATTATTTTATAGGACTTGCCGCAGCGATCAGGATTCCCGGCCTTTGCCTCATTCGGCACCGGCAACGACCGATCCAGCGTCAGTTCCAAATCCCGCTCCGGAGTGTCAAGCGTGCGCAGGGCAACACATTTAGCTTGGGCAAAAAAACCGTCGCGACTCGAAATTCGCACCGGTTCATTGACAGCGAAACCGGCTCGATTTCTCCCTTCGAGAACAAGCTTGTTTCCGGCGGCGCGGACTACCGTTTGGAAGCTGCCATGAATGGCGATGCAGTCATCCAATAGCACTCCGTCCCAGATGCAACGTTCAATAGTGGGGCCGACGCGGGTGCCAGTAGAGTGAAATCCATCGGCTCCGCAGGAAACCAACTGCTGTTCAGTCGCCCCGTCTGGCTTGGGGCCGTGAGTAACACGACAATCAACGTAATGATGCCCGCCATTACCGCCGGTCTCGAAGAAGGCGGCAAAGCCCGCGTTTTTCAAGGTGACCCGCCGCAACGTGCAGCCCTGGCTGTTGTCCAATTGAATAATGGAGGTGCCTCCCGGAGCACGGCAGACCAGCCAATCGCCGACCGTCGCATTCCCGATCTGCCCGTTCATTTGACGCAGACGGTAGCGTCCGGAACCGACGGAGGTT
>DASYZW010000612.1:0-3553 GCA_035945915.1 Verrucomicrobiia bacterium
ACATGATTGAAAGAAGACCAACGCCAACCGGGACGGTAATGAAATCGCTGACGGAGTATCTCGCGTTCGAGGTTCCCGAGCGTCGCGGATTTGTGAACATCACCGGGACGGTTGCGGCGCTCGTGACCAAAAGCGGCATTCAAGAGGGCTTGTGCCTGGTAAACGCCATGCATATTACGGCATCGGTCTTCATCAACGATGCCGAGGATGGCCTGTTACAGGATTATGAGCAATGGCTCGAACAATTGGCGCCCCATGAACCGGTGGGTCAATACCGGCATAACCTCACGGGTGAGGATAATGCGGACGCGCATTTAAAACGGCAGGTGATGGGACGCGAAGTGGTCGTCGCGATCACCAAAGGCAAGTTGGATTTTGGGCCATGGGAACAGATTTTTTACGGCGAGTTTGACGGACGCCGGCGAAAGCGTGTTCTCGTGAAAATCATCGGCGCGTGATACGGCCATCCTCGTCGAGATGCCCGCCAGGCTCATTGTGTTTTGATCTGTAAAACCGTGAATGAATTCGGTTCGAAATTGCACGAAAAACGGTCCGCGGCATTGTCGACCGATGATTTCACTGGATAAATTTGATTTGGCTCGTCCAATTTATTTTCCGCATTCGGCTCGCCTGAAAGGACAATTTCGGCGGCATCGGACGAGACGTTTTGCGCCCCGGCAAGGACGATGTGGACGCTTTGCTGCTCGTGGCGCGGATTCACAATTTTTAGAATAACTTCGCCGGCATTATCGTCGCGAGTGGCGCTTGCGTATAAGTTTTGAACTCCGGTATCGGATGTTTCGATTCCATCCAGTTTCACCGGCAGGACTTCGTCCCCGCGGTTGCAACTAAATAGTTGTTGAACGTAATAGTTTGGTGTTTTGCAGATATTCAAGCTGTCGACCCAAATCAAATCGGGAGTCCATTGCCAGGCTTCGGAGTTGGCAAATAACGGGGCATACGAAGCCATGCGAACGACGTCGGCATTTCGTTCCATGCCGGTCATGTAGGCGGCCTCGGCGAGGGCACATTCGAGGGTGTTACGGTTTTTGACGCTGACGACTTTGTCGCTTTGCGCGGCGTATTCGCCCATAAATACTTTCGGACCGTTGCGGTCATAGTCATCGTAGCGATGGGTGTTGGCAAAAAACCATTCGGGCCGGTCATAACAATGCTCGTCAATAATGTCGGCGTGGAGGGCTCGCAATTTTGACCATGCGAACTGGAAGCGATCGTCCGCAGGACTTGGGCCGGCGGCGGCTACGAGCTGAAGGTCGGGATACCGGGCCTTCAACGCTTTGGCGAATTTGGTGTAGCGGTTGATATACTGCTGTCCCCATTGCTCATTGCCGACACCAAGCATTTTCAAATGAAACGGTTCAGGATGGCCGAGCGCGGCCCGTTTGGCGCCCCAGACGGAATCCGTCGGGCCATTCGCAAATTCGATCAGGTCGAGCGCGTCCTGGATATAGGGCTCAAGCTGGTCCATCGGACAAAGTTCGCCGGAATTGAATTGGCAGGCCATGCCGCAATTCAGGATTGGTAGGGGCTCGGCGCCGATGTCTTCGCACAACTGGAAATATTCGTAAAAGCCCAGGCCAAAGGATTGAAAATAGTCGGGGGTCGGGCGGTGTTGAAATTCGTAGTTCCAGCGGTTGATCAGCAGATGGCGGTCTTCGATCGGGCCGATTGTGCTTTTCCATTGATAACGGCGCGCAAGCACGCTGCCCTCCACGATGCAACCACCGGGAAAGCGCAGGAAGCCCGGATGCATATCGGCAAGCGCCTGTACCATGTCCGCGCGCAAGCCGCCCGGGCGATTTTTCCAGGTGCTTTCCGGGAACAGAGAAATCATATCCATATCCACAGTCCCCTTGCCGTCCAAAACGACGGCGAGGCGCGCTTTGGGATCGGTGTCGTTGGGATGCAATCTGGCGGTGTATTTTTGCCAGCCCGAGGAAAAATTCTGCAACTTAACGGCATCGAGCAGAGAGCCATCTCCGCCGTAAAGCTGCACCAACAACGCGGGCGTTCCCGCCACGCCGCGAATTTGCGCGGAAAAATCATACGCTTCACCTTTCTTAACACCCATGCCGCGAAAACCTTCATTCGAGATTCCAAATGGAGCGGTGCCTTCCGAGGCGATGCGAACATAATGCGGATTATTCGCATCGAAGGGATCATCATCACGAACCGTCAAATCGCCGTGCGCCAGGCTGGGACTGATTTTAATCCAGCCCATCAGCGGATCCGGAAATTCGAACGAGCGGTTTTTGACAAGCTCAGCGTAGAGTCCGCCATCGGCGCCGAAGTTGATGTCTTCAAAGAAAATGCCCCACATGGCCGGGTTAATTTTTGCCCCGGGCTGATTGGCCTGGACGGTCAAAGTAACGAGGCCTGCCTTCATGGCAGGAAGCGGGAGAAAAAGAAAACCCGAGACCGAGAGGCCCAGAATAAAAGATGCAATGTGCCTCAAATTTTTAGACAGCGTGTTCATGGTTAGGAATAGCCGCACGTTAGATATCGCGCGCCCGCGTCACAACGCCAATTTGCGCAAAAATATCGCCATTTTTAGAATGCCGCCAACGAACGAGTGGTGGCATGCGGCGCGAAACGCGTTGCCTGCATGCAAATCAGGCGCGATATTGTTCGTCGCTGACTTTTTCCAGCCAATCGACAACCTTGCCGTCCAGGCTTTCCTGAACGGCGATATGCGTCATGGCTGTGGTTGGCGAAGCGCCGTGCCAATGTTTTTCGCCCGGAGGAAACCAGATAAGGTCCCCAGGCCGGATTTCTTCGACCGGACCGCCTTCGCGTTGTGCGCGACCGCAGCCGGCAATCACGATGAGCGTTTGGCCGAGGGGATGCGTGTGCCAGGCGGTGCGGGCTCCGGGCTCAAACGTGACGCTGGCGCCGGCAACGCGCGCCGGCGGCGGAGCCTGGAATAGCGGGTCAATTCTTACCGTACCTGTGAACCAATCCGCTGGTCCTTTATTTGATGGTTGCGAGCCTGCGCGTTTGATTTCCATATGATTCCTATTCCATTGATCGGTTGTCATTCACCATTCCGCTGCTTTTCGGTCGTGGAAAAACCCGCCGGTCGGGCCATCATCGGGCAGTGTGGCGAGCCAGACGGCCGTATCGGCGCCCTCGTCAGGCGTGCGCGGAGCGCCTTCACCTCCCATGCGCGTCCGGACCCAACCGGGTGACATGGCGTTTACTTTGACAGTGGCCGGAAGCTCTTTTGCAAGCCGCACTGTGAGCGCATTGAGCGCCGCTTTCGTCACGCCATAAGCGCCAGGTCCACCCAGGCCTTCAGCGAACGAACCCCATCCGGACGAGACATTGACGATTCGGCCGTAATGGCGCGCAACCATATGGGGGACCAGCGCGCGCATGAGGCGAAGTGGGCCGGTCAAGTGCACGGCGAGAGACGCGGCGATCTCGTCGTCGGTCAATTCGATCAACGGTTTTTGATGCAAAACGCCAGCGTTATTGACAAGCACATCCGGGTGACGGCCGGCTTTGGCAATTTCATTGATGGCCGAATCAA
>DASYZW010000613.1:0-3283 GCA_035945915.1 Verrucomicrobiia bacterium
CCTCCCCAACTCGCGACCATCGAGATAAAGGGTAAATTCATTGTCCACGGTCATGACCAGGCGCGCTTTAGCGACCCTGGCTCCCCTGGGAATTTCAAATTTTCTCCAAAGCAAACACGTCTGATCGTCGTGGGTTACCGGGCCCCAAATCCAGGAACCCAGGCCGTTCGTTGCGCTATCGTAGGGATCCCCCATTTCCATCGGGTTATCCTGGCTGCCAGCCGCCGGTTCCGCGGCCTGCACGAGCGTGAATGAGGCAAAAAACAACATCAACCCGGGAAACAAAGCCACTCTGAGTTTGAAACGGCACAACTGAGATTTCGTCGTTAAAAAATGAATCATCAGGTGGTGCAAACACGGGCAGTATAACCGACGGTCCGCAAATGCCAAACCGGATGTGGATTCCAGGAATTTCCCATTCGCGAATGAGATCGGGCAATCGAAGGAAAAATCCGGATGAAGGTTCCCCGGGACCATCGTACCGCGAGTACGATCAAAAATTGCGGCGGGTCCCGCCCAATCTGCCTGCTTCATTTGCGGCCGGTCAATGGACTCCGATTCCATAGATCGCCTTACGGAACTCGCAGCCAGAAAAAGCCGGCTGGCTGGAACGGGCTAATCGGAATGGAGTTCGAGAAGTTCCCCGAACCATCCAGCGTGCCCATGACGTTTGTCGTCCAGGTGACCGGGGCCGTGAGGTTGGTCGTGGTGAGCCACGTATAACCGCTATTTGGGGCGCCGCCGCTGCCGGTCAAAATCAAGCGACCCTGCGAGATTTTGGGCGCGCCAAGGGTTGGGGCCTCGAAGACTATCGGCGCACGGGTCAGCCGCACGTTGTCAAAATCCGCCTGGATGGTCGTCGCGTTGCCGACCACGGACAGCTCGATCGTTAGATCTCCCGTTACCGAAGCGCCGCTGATAAAAGAAATCGAATAGTCCTGCCAGGTATTTTGAGACGCCGGAAGGCCGCCGCCACTGGCCAGGACTACGCCGGTATTGCCGGCGCCGTTCAGGAGCGAGATGATTCCCGGCGAGTTCATGCGATCATGGCGCGAGCCGATCGCAACGGTAAGCGTGTAGAGGGTGTTCGACTGCAGAGGCCCTACATTCTGATAAATGCCGCCGGCCACGCTGGGATTAAACATATTGATGTAGCAGTACTGGTTCCCGGAAGCCGGGGCAGACAGCGGGTCGTAAACGGTATAATCCGCACCCCCGGCCCACTGGGAGCCGATGTCCGATGAACCCGCTTCGTTAAATGCCGTCCAGCCAATGGGCACCACCGAGGCGACCTGCCCGGCCCCGCCGGCCACGTTTTGTTCAAAACCGGGATTGCTGACGGCGACTGAGGCCGGAGGAAGCGTCACCGGAACCGGCACCGCGGCGAACCGGACGTTGTCGAAGTCGGCCTGAATCGTCGAGTTCCCGAGAGCGGAAAGCTCGACCGTCAAATCGCCGGCGACAGACGCGCCGGTGGTAAAAGTGATCGTATAATCCTGCCAGGAATTTCGCGAAGAGGGCAGGCCTCCGCCGCTCGCCAATATGGCGCCGGCGTTGTTCGTGCCATTGAGGAGTGAAATGATCCCGGGCGAGTTAAGCCGATCCGCGCGCGATCCAATGGCAACCGTTAGCGTGTAAATGGTGTTGGATTGCAGGGCCCCGATATCCTGATAGATACCGCCCGTCGTTCCCGAACTGCTGACGTTCACATAGCAATACTGATTGCCGGCGGCGGGGGCGGCCAGCGGATCGAAAACCGTATAATCGGCGCCTCCGGCATTCTGGGAACCGATGACGCCCGGCGCACTGTCGTTAAAGGCGGTCCAGCCTGCCGGGACCGAGGGCACGGTGGCGCCTGGCGAAGCGACGTCCAATTCGAAGCCGGGATTATTGACCACGCCGGCATGCGGCGTGGCGCTGACCTCGACGGAATTGGAGCTCGCCCCGTTGCCATTGACCGCGGACACTTGATAAAACCAGGTCGTGCCTGGCGGCAATCCCAGGTCGGTATATTCATTGGAGGGCGGCCAACTGTTGGTCGTGGCGGAAACAGTCGCAATCGTGGTTTCACCGCCGCTAACCGTCGAACGTTTCACGTTATAACTGGTTGCGCCGGGAGCGGTATTCCACGTTAAAATGACTTGTTTGCCACCGGGCGTCCCAATGACTCCGGCCGGGGCCGGCGGCACGGCTCCGAAACCCTGGATGATCGCCGCGCTCCACACGGTGCTGTTAAATACGACGTCCGGATAGTAGAAGCCGCCCTGGACGCCCGTTTCAAGAAACCAATTATCCCAATTCGTTGAATTGGCCGTGTTGCTCTCCTGCCCAGGTATCACCACGACACCATGGCCGAAGGCGTTGTCCCACTGGCCCGGATCGTTGCCCGCGCCGCCCTCATAACATTGAAGATAAATCCCGTCGCAATTGGTAATATTATTTTTCAAATTTACCCAGAAACCCTGGTTTTGGTAGGGAGCCATGGTGAACTTATAGCCAAGTCCCCCGAGCATGTTGGCGAAGTTCGTGGAAGAATTCAGATCGTAGGTCAGTTCGTCGTCATCATCAATGGCATCGATTCCCGGCACAGCCTGTTTCAAGGCGAGGAAATTTTTATACAGCATGCTGCCCGGGCCGGTTCCCTGGGAAGCCACCAGGCTCTCGATGTTGGCAAAACTGGTATCCTGCCAACCGCCGATGCATACCTCATAGCGGGTCACAGTCGTGGGCGGCGTCTTTAAGGCGGTGATGAGGGAACCCCAATTTGTGGGGCCGACATAGACACCATTGGTGCAAGCCACGCCGGCAATCAACAGGGTGCCGTCCGCGTTGACGTGCATGGCGAAAGTAATCAACGTCGTAAATCCCGAGGCTTTGTCAAAGGCCATGGACGGCGTGGTGAACTGGAAATAGTCATTCCCATCAGCACCATAATTCATGACATTGGCGGAGCGCGCAGGCTGCGCGAAGGCGGCCACCAGGAAGAACGCAACGAGGAGAGCGATCGGCCATCTGATTTTTCTACGCATACTTATGTGGCTTCCCTCATAGAAATGGAACCCGCCTCACGGGACTCGCAACCGGAAGAAGCCGGCCGGTGAGGTTGCGGTGACCGGGATAACGTTCGAGAGAGCTCCCGCGGCATTGAGTGTGCCGGTTCGATTCGTTGTCCATTTGACCGGCGCCGACAGGTTCGTCGTGCTCAACAGCGTGTATCCGCTGTTCGGCGTGCCATTATTGCCCGTCAGAATGACGGCGCCGGACGAAATTTTTGGCGTTCCAA
>DASYZW010000614.1:0-4622 GCA_035945915.1 Verrucomicrobiia bacterium
GGTTGTGAATATTCGCAAATGAACTTTCCCCTTCCTCCGGTTCTGGTCGTGGACGACGAGCGGAACATGCGCCGTTCGCTCGAAAACGTTTTGAGCGATGAAGGTTACACCGCCCGGCTTGCGGAGTCGGCCGAGCAGGCCCTGTCCCTGTTGGCGAGCGAGGAATTTTTCATGGTGATTACCGACGCCCGTCTTGGCGGAATGAGCGGTTACGAACTCTTAAAAAAAATCCATGAAAAGAAGCCGGATCTGCCGGTGCTCATGCTCACGGCGTATGCCACGCCGCGGCTGGCGGTTGAGGCCATCCGCGCCGGCGCCATTGATTATTTGTCAAAACCGTTCGCGCCGGAGGAACTGCTCCACGCCATTGCCCGCTGCGCCGAACGCTACCGGCTGCTGCGTGAGAATGCCGCGCTGCGTTCCCGCGCGGACCAGGCGGTTACGCTCGAACAAATTGTGGGTGAATCCGAAAAAATCCGGGACTTGCGAAAACTGATTCAAACGGTCGCGCAAACCGACGCGCGAGTCCTGATCCTGGGCGAAAGCGGCACTGGAAAAGAATTGGTCGCGGGCGCGTTGCATAGCCTAAGCCAGCGCCGGAACCTGAACTACATTCGCATTAATTGCGCAGCCATTCCCGAAACGCTCCTCGAAAGCGAATTATTCGGGCATGAGCGCGGCGCGTTTACCGGGGCCATTAAACAAAAAGCCGGGAGGGTCGAAGAGGCCGACGGCGGGACAATTTTTCTGGATGAGATTGCGGACATGAGCAAGCCGTTGCAGGCAAAGCTGCTGAGGTTTTTGGAGGACGGCACGTTTACGCGGGTTGGCGGCACGCAGGAATTGCGCGTGAATGTGCGGCTGATCGCGGCGACGAACCGGGACATAGCCGCCGCGATCAGGGAGGGGCAATTCCGGGAAGACCTGTTTCATCGCCTGAACGTTGTGCAGTTTAACCTGCCGCCGTTACGCGAACGCGGCGACGACGTGCTGGTTTTGGCGGAGCATTTCTTGAGATTATTCCAGACATCGATGAATAAAAGCGTGGGCAGCATTTCCCCGGCGGGCCGGCAAAAATTGCTGGCCCACGGATGGCCTGGCAATATTCGCGAACTTCGCAACGCCATCGAGCGCGCCTTGATTTTGGAAACGACACGCGAACTGCAGGCAGCAAGCCTGCCGGATTTCCAAATTGAATCGCGCCTGCAAAAAACCCAGCCCATCCAGGTCGCGCTGGACGAATCGCTCGATGACGCCCTGGCACGGATTGAGCGCGAACTGATCTCCACCGCCCTGGAACAAAACAATTTCAGCCTGACTCGGGTCTCTGACCGGCTCAAATTGACGCGGCACTCCTTGCGTTACCGGATGCAACGGCTTAATATGAATGCGGATATCGCTCCCACGGAATGAAACTGTTGCCCTCAACGCTGGACTCAACCCTGTATGGCTGGGAAGTTCTGGGGATAATGTTGTTGGCAGCCCTGGCGCCGGCTGCCGCCATCGTTGTCTGGGCCGTTTTTTTTAGAAAACGAAGCCATAACAAAGGCCGCAGGCGACGGCGCAGTCATTCCGCCTCAAATCCGGCAACCGCCATAACCAATGGCGCCCCGCGATCATTCGATCGGGAAAATGCGCGGGGCGAGCGAAATCCCTGATGCAACATAGCCGCGCGATTACCCGCAAAAGCGCATCCAATCTCGCGCTGGCTTTTGTCCTGCTTCCCAAACCCAAGCGTGACGCCATGTCGGCTCTCTACGCGTTCTGCCGCGAAGTGGATGACGTGGCGGATGAAGATTCCGTCCCGCCGGAACAGCGTCGGGCGGAACTGGCACGCTGGCGCGCGGACGTCAAACGCGCCTGCGAGAACCAGTCGCCGGAATTGCCGGTAAACGCCGAACTGCGACCAATCATTCAAGTGTATTCCCTGCCGTTCGCCTTATTTGACGAACTCATCAAAGGCTGCGAAATGGATTTGGAAGTCAAGCGTTACGAGAATTTCGACCACCTTGAGCTGTACTGTTACCGCGTTGCCTCGGTCGTCGGGCTTCTGAGCATTGAGATCTTCGGCCACCGAAATTCCGGGACGCGCGAATACGCCATTGCCCTGGGCAAGGCGCTGCAGTTCACAAATATTTTGCGCGACGTGAAGAACGACGCGGCCCGCGGGAGAATATATCTGCCGCAAAGCGAACTGAGAAAATTCAATGTGAGCGAAAGGGATATTTTAAACGGGCATTATGGCGAACCCTACCGGGCTCTGGCTGAAAGCATGGCCGCCCGGGCGCGAAGCTATTATTCGGCAGCCCATGCGTTGTTGCCGTTGGAAGACCGGAAGTCCATGGTCGCGGCCGAATTAATGGGAACGGTTTATTGGAAATTGCTAAAGAAATTGGAAAATACGCGGTTCAATGTTTTTGATTACCCAGTGAAATTGTCCAAAGCTCAAAAACTATTCGCCATATTCCAATTGTATCTGCGGTATTTGTTCGGGTCGGCAACGGGGATGTACGGAAACTCCAAATAGTACAAAGATGCCTGGTGTTCCCCAATTCGGCCGGCGCCTCATTGTCAATGCCGATGACTTTGGCCTGTCCGGTTCGGTCAACGAGGCGGTGATTCGGGCGCATCGCGACGGCATTCTGACCAGTGCAAGCCTGATGGTGAATGAAGCCGGCTTTGAGGAGGCGGTGCAATTGGCAAAGAATAATCCCGGTTTGGGCGTGGGACTGCATCTGACTCTCCTTCAGGGTCATTCCACCCTGCCGCCGGACAAAATCCCGGGACTGGCCAATTCGCGCGGGGAGTTTTCCAACAGTCCCGTAGGCGTCGGTATGGCCTATTTTTTCCGGCGCGGGCTGCGCGAGCAACTTCGGGCAGAAATTCAGGCGCAATTTGAGAAATTTCATTCAACCGGCCTTCCATTGGATCACGTGAATGGACATCTTCACCTGCATCTGCACCCGGTCATTTTCAAAATCTTGATGGAAGAATCCGAAAACCTCGGCATCCGGCATTTTCGATTTACCCGCGATTGCCTGGCCCGCAGCCGGCGCCTGTCAAAGGGTCACATCTTTTACAAAGTTTCCCACACGATCATTTACGACTGCCTTTCCCGTCGTGCGCGCGGCCCCTTGCAAAGACGAAACATCAAGCATGCCCAGATCACATTTGGACTGTTGCAGGACAGCCGGGTGGATGAAGAATATATTCTAAAGCTTCTTCCGGAGTTGCCGGGGGGAGAATCTGAGCTTTATTCCCATCCCTCCATGGACCGGTTTAAACATGAATTTGATGCGCTCGTCAGCCCGCGCGTGCGCGAACTGGCCCAGCATCTGGGAATCAAGTTGATCCGGTATCAGGACTTGTAACGCACAGGGAAAGACGGCGGCGGCGCCACTTAAAAACTTCGTGTTTTTCAGGTATTTCATGGTTAAATAAGGACATGGTCAAATTGCTTTTGATTTTGCTGGTGGGACTGGTATTTGAATCGGCAGGCGTTGTGCTTCTCAAAAAAGGCATCACCCAGATCGGTGAAGTACAGGCCGTTACGGCTGGTGAAATACTGCGGGTAGTCAAAGCGGGCGCAATAAATCCTCAAATACTTCTTGGTGTTTTTTTTGAAGCGCTCTTTTTCCTGTGCCTCGTCATTTTAATGGCCAAAAGCGACATCAGTTTTCTTTGGCCGCTCACGGCATTGAGCTTCGTGTTCGCCACGATTGCCGCGATCATTTTCCTCGGCGAACGGGTTTCCCCGTTACGCTGGGCAGGGGTCATTTTGATTGTGATTGGCGCTGCCTTCATCAGCTATAGCCAGCATTTGAAGGAAGGATCGCCGCCGGGACAATCCACCTCCGTGAAATAAGATTTGCGGCAACCTCTATCGAGAGTTCACTCAATTACCTTGACCAGCACATCAGCCAATCGTTGGCCGGCCAGTTTTGTGCTTCTCTGCAATTCCATCAGCGCACCCATCTTCCAAGGCGCTTTCGCCACAGCCATCATGAGCTTGCTCATATCAAGAATTTTGTCCTCGGTGATGAACTTATTGAAGTCCAACGGCAAGTCCTGCGACGCCGTGTCCGAAATGACGCGTACCGTGACACAGGCGATTGCTTGCCGCGCACAAACTTCGTGAACGGCCCCGGACTCCATTTCGGCCGCATCCGCGCCGGTATCTTCCCGTAATTTTCTCTTCTCCGCCGCGGTTGTCGCAATCCGGTCGGCGCAAAAAATCTTTCCTTCTTTGGCGCCGGCGGCGGCCAACTTTGCCCGGACGGGCGCAATGATTTGGGCCTGAGCGCCGACGCTTTTGGGAAGCTCAAAAATGATGTCACCGATTGCCAGACCCGGTATTAATCCTCCCGCAAAGCCACACGTCATCAAAAGCGACGGGGTATGACCGGCCAGAAATTCCCGCGTGGCCTTCTTTGCATTTTCGCGGCCGATGCCCGTCAAAAAAACGGGCACCTTGTCTCCACATACTTTCTTAAATGGCCCGGCTTCCTCGGCCAGGGCGAAACAAACTGCGATATTGGATTTTTCTTCCATGGGGCGAACATTGAACCGACCCGAATGGCCTCTGGCAAGAAGAAGCGCACCGTTTCAAAACCTTGAGTTCC
>DASYZW010000615.1:0-1904 GCA_035945915.1 Verrucomicrobiia bacterium
ATTCAAACCTGCCAGGCACGCTCCGATCATTGTGGCCGCGGTGGTCATCGCTTTGGTGTGCGTCCTTCGCCTGCTGCGCCTGGACTTCTTCGAACGGCTCGAACGGATGACCTATGACGCGCGGGCAAAGGCGGCGTTGAATTTCCCCGCGCCGGCGGCGACAAACCTGGCATTTGTTTCAATTGAAGAATCCAGTCTCAACGCCGTGCTTCATGGAAAAGTTGGTTTTCATTTTGGTCTTCTTTGGCCGCGCCAGGTTTACGGCAGGTTGATTGATGAGCTTTCGAGCGAAGGCGCAAAGGCCGTGGGATTTGACGTGCTCTTTGGCGAACTGCGGCCAGACAATCCCCCGGTCGAAATGGCAAATGGCACCCTGATGGAATCGGACAATTACTTCGCCGCGCAGATGAAGCAGGCGAGTAATGTTATCATTGCCGTGACGCCCGGCATTTGGCCACCGCCGGAATTGTTTGCGACGAACGCGTTTGCATTGGGAGATATTTCGACCGAAAAGGATTCCGACGGGGTATTACGGCGGGTCAAAGCCTTTCGCCTTTACCCGCGATGGCATCCGTACATTCGGCAGGCGGCGGCACAGTTCGACCTGAATTTGGACGAGGCCCAAATATTGCCCGGAAAAATTGTGCTGCCGCAAAATGGCACGACGAACGTCGTTGAAATTCCGATTGATGCGCAGACGAATTTTTCGTCATCAGATTTTTTCGGCGATCCCCTGCCGCCCGGTGTGACGCCGCATCCGCGGGCATATATTGACGAAAGGGTCTGGCATATGGGCGTTATTCTTGCGGCGCGGCAATTGGGCCTGGACCTGAACAAAGCGGAAATCGATCTCGCCGACGGGAAAATCATTCTACGAGGCACAAACGGCGTCGAAAGGACGATCCCGGTGGACAATGAGGGTTACCTTTATGTGGATTGGAGGGTTACTCCTCTTGACCGCCGGTTGCTGCGGGCCCCGATAGAAGCGTTGCTATGGCAGGAAGAACAGCGATTAGAAGGGCAGACAAACGGCTTGAGCGACGCTTTCCGTAATAAATTGGTGGTGGCCGGATCGGCGGTGGAAGGCAACGACCTGACCGATCAGGGAGCGACGCCGCTTGAACGCAATACGTTGCTGGTGAGCACCCATTGGAACGTGGCGAATGCCATCCTGATGAACCAATTTATTTTTCGCATGTCAACACCGTACGAATTGGCCCTGATTATTCTTCTGGGGGCGATGACCGGCTTTTTTACGCTGGGATTCCGTTCCGCAATCTTCGGAAGCGCCGCGGTGTTGTTTTTAATCATCGTTTA
Organism: Verrucomicrobiia bacterium; assembly: GCA_035945915.1. GTDB lineage: Bacteria > Verrucomicrobiota > Verrucomicrobiia > Limisphaerales > UBA11358 > UBA11358. The sequence continues at coordinate 1,318 of DASYZW010000615.1, forward strand.
CACGGCCATTGCATTTTACGCCTTCGTCCAATTTCGCTGGTGGATACCGCTGGTATTTCCGCTGGGCGGCGCCGTACTGGTGCAACATCTGAGCCTGGTCACCTGGCGGGCAATATTTGAAGAAGGCGAAAAGCGCCGGGTCAAATCGGTCTTTTCGAAAATCGTTTCACCTGACGTGGTGAGTGAATTGCTTCGCGCTGAGAAACTTTCATTGGGCGGCGCGCGGCGCGAAGTGACGGTGTTTTTTGCGGACGTTCGTGGATTTACGGCGCTAACGGACGAGGCGCAGGAACGGTCAGCCAGGTTTGTGAAGGAGCACCAACTGGACGCCAAGGCGACGGAAGCCCATTTGGACGAGTCCGCGCGCGAAACGTTGAATACCATCAATACTTATCTGGCGCTCGTCACCGACACCGTCATCACGGGTGGCGGCACACTGGACAAATACATCGGCGACTGTGTCATGGCCTTTTGGGGCGCGCCGGTGGCCAACCCGGAACACGCGGCCGGATGTGTGCGCGCCGCCATTGAGGCGCAACGCGGGATTTATCGCATAAACCAGCAGCGCCGCGCTGAGAATGAACGTC
>DASYZW010000616.1:0-1972 GCA_035945915.1 Verrucomicrobiia bacterium
GCCGATGGCATCGGACAGCACGGGGTCGTATTTCTCCTGTTCCTCAGGAGTGATGTAGACGCCGCGGTCCAGGTGATAGTCGCGGGGTGTCTTTTTATCGCCGGCTACGACCAATTCCCAGCCCTTCATGGCCTGAAAGGCCTCGATGGCTTTGGTCGGGGGGTTGATGGTCGTTGTAACGATGACTTTTTTCATGCGCGCCAGAATGAATTTTTGTTGGCAAATCGTGCTTTAAAGCCGATTCGAAAGTATTCGAAGTTGCGGAAAAACGGATTTTGAGATTCGCCCTCGATGCGCGGGTGCCAGATGGTGGGAATTTCACTCACGGGCACCCCGAGCCGCAAGGGTTTCACGATGTTTTCCAGGTTGAAGGGATGACGCACTTCCTCCCATTGGATGGCCTGGGCCAGTCCGGTGGGCATGATCCGAAAACCGAAAGTCATGTCGGTGAGCCGGGTCCAGTAAAGCAGCGAGAAGAAACGCTGAAAAATCCAATTGCACAGCAATTTGACCGGGGAATAACCGTGGAATTCGCCACCGCTGATCCAGCGTGATGTGGTGACGACGCCAGCGGGAACTTTTTGTTCTTCTGCAATGAGGATATGGACGTCGTCCGGGTTGGTTTCCAGGTCGCTGCCCATGATGATCACGTGGCTGCCGCGCGCGACATCGAAAGCGTCCCGCAATGCGCCGCCCAGAAAAGGCAGTTTCTGCTGCAGCACGACAACCAGGTCGCCAAACTCATTTTTTAGTTCCCCGGCCACGGTCATCGCCTCAGGGGTGGTGCGCTTGCAAACGACGATGATGAATTCCCGGACGAGCTCGCGCTTGACGTCGCGCAATATCGTTTCGACCGTTTTCCTGAGCGAGACGGTTTCATTGATGACCGGCAGGATGATTGAGACCGAGTCGACTCGCGTTGGCGGGACGTAGGGGTTCATCACTTCTGGTTGACGGTAAATGGCAGGCCCGGCAGACCAGCTGCCGTTACTGATTTGCAGGACTTCAAGTGCATCAATGCGATTATCATTCAGAGACTGTCGCCGGCAATAGGGCAAAATCCGACACTACGTCCACGAGTGTGGCAATCCGAAAAAACCAACAAATAGCCCGAGCGGGAACATGTGGCGTAAACGCCGAAATACAGCGTTCAAACACGGTCAACAGACTAACTACCAAACGACGAAGGTCAATGCATAATTTGAGGCGCGAATAACAAAACACGTTTTCAAAATTGCGTGTCGCCGTGCGGGTTGCGGGTTGCCACGGAGTTTTCCCGCGGCTTGGCCGCTCCGCGCCGGGCTGAGGTTCCAGCGGGAATCCAACATCGTCACGCCGCGCCGCGGGTCTGTCCTGGCGCAACCGACGCAGCTCTCGTTCTTACATCACACTAATGCAATGTGCATATCGCGGGTTTTCATGGTCATGCCATTTGCAATCGCAGAACAATGTCACAATGGTTTGAGGCGCAAGGAACATTCAAAATCGTCCCATGGCACGGTTTGCGCTTTTAATGTCGAACTTTAAATTGGCCCCGACAAAGAGGTTTCGAATGAATAAGGACGGCCGTGGAAATGTGAGAGGCGACGATTGTGAAATATATCCGTTTCGCGCCAGGGAAAAACGGAATAAACCCGAGCGCTTCCTCTGGGGCCGGATCTATCCGCAGGCAGTATCCCGAGACCGGAATGGCGCCGATCCCTGCGCCATGCAAACTGAGTGCCTGTTTCAAACTGCCAGTAATCCCGCCCGCCTGGAAATAACTTTTGCTTTCCTGCAGCCGGTCGCCGGGACCATCGGCGTTTTTGAGCGAGTGCTCCATAAAGACCGCGAAACCGGCGCAATCTATTTCGAAGCGGCTCCGCAATTGGAAGCAGCCGGCGAAACCTTCCAAGCCTGGATGGAAGGCGCACGACGAAAAGTTTCCATCGTCATCGAAGATTTCTCCCGAAACGAAAGTGTTCCGTTCATC
>DASYZW010000617.1:0-3111 GCA_035945915.1 Verrucomicrobiia bacterium
GCACAAGCGCCATTTGTTCCCCATTCATGACTATCTCGTCCGGCGCCGGAAGCGGGTCGGGTGGGTCCAGCGTCAGGCCCGTTTCCGGATTTTCCGCTTGGAGCGATAGCGTGCTTTGCGCGCCGCCGCGCTTTGCCGCGATTCGTTTTTCGCGAAAGTCCCTGGCCTTGTTCACAGCGATGCGAAACAGCCAGGTCTGAAACTGGCTCTGCCCCTGGAACGATTCGAGGTTTTTGATGACTGACAAAAAAACTTCCTGGCAAATCTCCTCCGCATCCTCACGCGAAAAGTCGGGCGAAAGCTGGAAAATAAAGCGCCCGGCCGCCGCGTAATGGAGATCGAATAACTCATCCCACGCGGCAGATTCGCCATCACGGCAGCGCGCCAGCAAATCGGCCTCGGTTGCCATGCGCAAAAATGTAACAATATCGAGGTTCCATATTCAAGGGTTCAAGGGTTTTATCGTCCCCAAAATTGTCCCCTTTTCAGGGAGCATCTTCCGCCCAACCCCGTCTGACTCCACATGAACGATCCGCGGACCACAACCATGAACGTGTTATGAAAAAGCCAATCGCAATTGTCTGTTTGTCGCTTTTGACCTCGGTACTCTTAGCCCAGCCGATTCCTCGCGATGGCCTCGTCGGCTGGTGGCGCGGCAACGGCGATGCGCAGGACAGCGCCGGCAAACATGACGGCACCCTCCCGTTCGGGATGAATTATTCGCCGGGCCCGAACGGCCTGGCATTTGACTTCGATGGCGCCAGCCGATCCCGCGTAAGCGTGCCCGATAGCCCGGATTTTCGGCTCACAAAGGCGCTGACCATTGCAGCTTGGATCTATCCACGCCAATCCGGTGGTTACGTTTTCTTCTACGGCGACGATCGCCCCGGATTGGACCCTTACAAAATTGACCTGTCCGACGGCTGCGTTCGCTTTCAAATTACCGATGCCGCGAATCAAACCGTCGGCATCGAATCTCCCGTTCAATTCAATCAATGGCAGCACATTGCCGCCACTTTTGGCCGCCATGGGCGAATGCAACTGTTTATCAATGGCAAACTGGCCGCCGCAACAAACACAACCTTAATACCTCTGGATAAACTCGACCCCGCTTCGACGCCCGCCATCGGCATCGGAAACACGGGAGGCACCCAATATCAGTTTCCCTTCAACGGGTTGATCGCGGATGTGGCGCTTTATTCCCGGGCCCTGACCGCGCGCCAAATTCGTTCGATTTGCCAGCCTGGCACAATGTCCCGGCTTTCCCTCCCGATGATGCCCGCGCCGGAGGGCCTGACCATTAACCAGGCGCACTACGACGGTCTGCTTTCCGCCACTGAAGCCCGCTGGACCTTAAACATTGACGCCGTGGCAGCAAACCAAGGCGAGAGTTCTGCGCCTCTCCTGGAAGGAGACATCGCCATCCTTCCCCCGACGCTTCCGGACTCACTGAATATCGTTCGCACCGGCTCCATTTACACATTGGTTGCTTCACATCCGGGCCATTTCAAGTTCAGCGTTCACTTTATTTCCAGGGCGGACCGTGTCGCCCTTTGGAACAGCACCTCTTTTATTGGACCGGAGGCAACCATTTCCTCGCTGACTGCGCAGGCAACCGGCGCGGATACCGAGATTCAATTAGTCGAAGGCGCAACCCTCGAGGTCGCCCGGACAAACGGCGCATCGTGTTTAACGGGATTTTTAGGCGAAGCCCGCGCGGTATCGCTTCGGTGGCAACCGAAACTGGCCGAAGTCACTCACAAGGCGCTGCTGATGGTGGATTCCACCCTCTCAGCACACGTAACGCCGGGCGTGATTAATTATACCAACGAGTTCCACTGCCAAATTGTCCAGGGAAGCGTGAGCGAACTCGCGCTGGATTTGCCCGCGGCCCAGACTCTCACGCGCCTGGAGGGCGAGCAGATTCGCGATTGGCGCCTGTCCGCACACGGAAACCGCCAGACCCTGACCATTGATTTCATAAAGCCATTGGACAACGACTATGAGCTAACAGCCTGCACCGAACAATCCATCGACGGGACTACGGGAAGCCCGATTCTGGATCCGCCGCAACCGATGAACGTGGACCATGAATCCGGTTCGCTTGTCGTCTCAGCGGACAACACGGTCGTGAACATCACCGCCCCCGCCGGATTGCGCCAGGTTAATGCTCCCGGCAACGCTCTCGCTGCGTATGAATTTGACGCCCGTCCCGTCGCTCTGGCCCTGAAACTGGCGGCCGTCGAGCCGGAACTGAATGTCGCCGATCGCGTGAACGCGCAACTCGAGGAAGCCCGCCTGGTCGTCTCTCACCACTTGGTTCTCGACGTTCAAAAGGCCGGAATTTACACACTCGAATTGACCCCACAACCCGGTTTTGTCGTTGCCGATGTGCGCGGCCAGGGAATCGAGGATTGGAATTCCAGCGATGGAAAAATCCACGTGAACTTCTCCGATCGCGTGCTTGGCGCCGACTCGATCGACGTGCAACTGGAGCAATCCTTAAAAAAATTTCCGGACACCATTACTCTCGCCCCCCTGTTCGTGACCGGCGCCGCAAATCAAACGGCAAACATTGGCGCCGTGGCCGCGCCCGGAATCAGGCTGCGCACCGGCTCTCTTTCCGGGCTGCGTGAAATTCCAGTGGATCGCCTGCCCGATCGCTCCAACGAAATTCTCGCTTACACCGCCGATGGACCGCAATGGGCTCTGGCCGTCGCCACTGAACGTCTCGCCCCGCACGTCGTCGCGGATGTATTCAACCTCGTCACCATCGGCGACGGGACTGTCGGCGGCAGCGCAACGATTCGTTATGGTCTCGTCAACCAGGGCGTTCAGGAGTTCAAAGTTCGTGTCCCGGATGCCTGCAAAAACGTGGAATTCACGGGTCCCAACATTCGGAGCAAGGAGTTTTCGAAAGGCATCTGGACGATTGGCCTTCAGGACAAGGTTTGGGGCGGCTACACGCTGGTTGTCACCTACGATTATTCATTCGATTCCACCGGCGCAAACCTGCCCGTCGCCGGCGTCCACGCCGAAAACGTGGAACGCGAAACCGGTTCCATCGCCATGACGACTGCGGCCAACCTCCAGATTAATCCGGGAACGATC
>DASYZW010000618.1:0-6844 GCA_035945915.1 Verrucomicrobiia bacterium
CAACAAAACAATGCCTCTCGGGTAACACCCCTTTTGGCACAACGTATCCCCTTCACGGGTAACAGTTACTTTTGGCGCACGGCGGGACATCAGTGGCTTGACACTTTTCTGCGGGTGACTGATTTTAAACTCTGTCAATGCCCCCATCCCGTACTCAAATTCACGCCTCCTTTCTTCGTCGTTTTGCGGCCCTGGTTTTTGCGGTATGGTTTTGGGCGCGTATCGCAGCCGGCCAATCTTCCGTGACCGTGTCTATAACCAATGCGCCGGGATATGCGATACCTTCTGATTTTCTCGGGTTAAGCTTCGGCACGGAAACGGCCGGTCAGGTTTTTACGGCCACGAATACAGAACTCATCACACTATTCCAGGAAATTGGAATTAAAAATCTTCGGTTCATGGGTGACGAAGTGACGAACCATATCAAAAACGAGTTTGCCTTCGCGCAGGCGGAGGGGTCACTGGAAGTTATATACGGCGTGCCTCTGACAAATGTTCCAGTCGCCGGCGATGTGGCGGGATATATTTGGTCAAAATATTCTCCACTACTTAATTATTTCGAAATCGGAAACGAGCCGGACTGGACGTCAGCAAACAACGGAAAAACGGAGGGCCCGACAATCACCAATTTCACCTCATTTCTGGCCGCATGGACGAGTAATGCGATAGCCATGGAAACTGCTGCGCCCGGAGCGGTTTTTGAGGGGATTGATACCGGCGGCAATTATGACAATGGTCCGCCACAATACAGCAACGGCAAGTGGGAAAACAATGGCACCCAGTGGACGACTGATTTCGCCAGTGCAGAAAAGAATTCGGGTATCGTCCAGCTTGTCACGCAGCACGATTATATGGCCGACATGCTGCCCGGAGGTGTGACGATCACCAATGCGACGAATTTGATTTCAGCTATGCTTTCGCCCGGATGGGACACGCTCACGAACCAGATGCTTTATAACGCCATCGGACCTGCCATCCTGGCCGATGGACTGCATTATCGCTTCACCGAAGCGAATGAAATTACGGGAGGGATCGAGGGTGCCAGCGACGCCTTTGCCGATGCATTGTGGGCGTTGGACTTTTTGCATTGGTGGGCGGCCCGAGGCATTAGTGGCATCAATTTTCATAACCAGGCGTGGATTCCCACCGACACAATCTTTCCCGATTCCCAGAACAACTATGAAGTGCATCCGAAAGCGTACGCGATCAAGGCCTTTGATGTGGCCGAACACGGAAGCGTGAATCCACTCGGAATCGTGAACACCGATGGCGTTAACCTGACGGCTTATGCGATTGGTGACGAGACGAACTTATATGTCACGATCATCAACCGCGAATACGGCACAGGCGCCCGGGATGCGAGCGTGACTATCACGCTCACCGGCTTTGCAGCGAGTGATGCGTGGGACATGTATATGATGGACACAAACGGGATAACCGCGACAAATGGGGCGACTCTGGGCGGAGGGACGATTACAAACAATGCCGCCTGGCAGGGCCAATGGACTGCGCTTGGTTTTCTAACCAATAATCAATGCACCGTCATTGTGCCCGCCGCCTCTGCGGCCATCGTAAAAATCGCCGCAGGGGCGGAGGTTTTGAACATCGAGGACGCTGTCGGTGGACAAATTCAATTGAATTGGAGTTATGGGATCCTCCAAAGCGCGACCAATGTGACCGGCCCATTCGCGGATGTTCCAGGTGCTGTGCCTCCATACACAATTCCCGCTTGGAGCGGGTGGGCGGAGTTTTACAGGGTACGAGAAAACTGAATTTGGATTAACACAACGACCAAGCGCGTTCTCGATTGATCCCCGAAATTGCCCCGTGACAATTCTTATCAAACCTTCAGTGGCGGACCCACGATTTCCATTCCGTGTTCGTGAAACAGACGCTGAAGTTCGGTTTCTCTGTTTTTCGGGATTTCTTCGCCGAGTTTGCTCATCTGGAGGAAAAAATCTTCCATGCTGCCGGCTGGTTGAAAGAGAACCAGCATTTGCCCTTCGCCGTCACTAGTCATCGCAAATGTGTGCGGAACTTTGCGGGGCGCAAAAGCCGAATCTCCCGGTTGCAGATTAAACGTCTCATCGCCGACACGAACCAGGAATTCTCCGCGAATGATATAGAACCATTCGTCCTGCAAATGGTGGTAATGAAAAGCCGGCCCTCCTTTCGACCGGCGCGTTGTATCGTAAATGCACAAGTCGCCGCCTGTGTCCTGGGCTGAAACTTTCAAATCAAAGGTTCCGCCCATGATGAACAGTTCTTGTTGCTGGTGGTTCTTTCCGGCTTCAACTCGAAAACCGTTGGCCGCGCGTGTTTGTTTCGATCCTATGGTTTCCGCGCCTCCGGATAAGGCGGCCAAAGCGACCGCTGCGATGGGAAACGTTAAAAATTTTCGTCGTTTCATACAGATCTCAGTTTCTGACCGAAGTGACTGAACGAATCTATGGGAGCAAATTCGGGAACTCCTGTCAAAGTCGATGACCGATACAAGGTCTTCAGAATCCTATGATTGAATATCCAACGGCTAAGCGGTCACTTCGGCTGGTTTGTTTTTCGCGTCAGTATGCCGGATGTCACGGCCTTCGTAGAGGTAGACGACGCCTTCGGCGATATTCGTCGCGTGATCGGCAATGCGTTCGAGGCTTTTTGAGACGACCAGCCAGTGGAGGCATCGTTGTATCGTATAGGGATTTTCGGCCATGAATTGCGCCAAAATATTATGAACCTGGCGGTTGAAGAGATCCACTTCTTTGTCCCTGGGCAAAACACCGCGGGCGAGCGCCGTGTCGCGATGATCAAAAGCTTCCACGGCGGTTTTCAGCATGTCTAAAGTCAGGTCGGCCATGGCCGGGATATCCAGTTTGACCGAAATTGCCGGTTCGCCGCTTAAATCATCGGCGCGTCTGGCAATTTTTGCCGCCTCATCGCCGATACGTTCAAGATTATGCGCGATCTTGGTTATTCCGGTAATCAGACGCAAATCAGCGGCAAGCGGTGCTTTGGTAAGTTGTTGGATTCCAAGGTCATCGATCTCGATTTCGAACCGGTCGATGACGCGGTCATTCTCTTTGACCTGGAGCGCCAGGCCGCTATCGCGGTTGAGCAAAGCCTGCAACGCGCTGAGCACCGCGGTTTCAGCGCGTTCTGCCATCTGCAGCAGCCGCACTTTCAGCGTATCCAGTTCTCGTTCAAAATGATCCATTTGATAATCTAATCAGCTTGATAATGGCTTTCGGATTGACTGTAGCTTGAACCATACCAATTACACGCCTCATCGTGACCGGGGGCATCTGACGGTCCTGCAACGCGTGGTATCGGCAGTGCTTTAACCTTGAAGCCGATTGGGAACGGGTTGGGGATAATTTGACTGGCAAGTACCCCTACACCTTTTTCGAGACTAAGGAATGAAATGAGGAAACGAAGACGAAAAGTGGGTTTTTCGCTGGGAAATTGAGAATTTTTGGGCGTCCAGGTGGAAACAAGGCTGAAATGTCTCATGCTAAGAGCGTCAAGGCCGCAAAGGACAGAATCCGGACGAGTTTCGTGCGAAGGCCGCGAGGGAGGCGATGGTCTTAGATACGGTTATGGCCCCGGCTTGATGAGACGGGAGAATTGCGCGGAGGAGGCGTTAATGGGAAATGAAACATCGAATGAATTGTTGTTCCGCGGATAGGGTCCGGGGACGATTTGCCATGTGCTGGTGAAGGAAAGACCTGGGGCGGCTTGCAGCACAAAGCTAGTGTAAAAGTTAGTTGGCCACACCAGTTGCAAATTAGCGGAACTGTAAGCATAGGAGAGCGTTGGTGGCGGCTGGTATACACCGTTGCCGAAAAGTTCGAGGTCGAAAGAAATGCCCCCGGTCTTTGCAGAATACTTATGGATTTCCACGGCGATGAGATTCGTGCCGGGGGGCAGGGCAGTGACTGGCACGTTGGTCGGGTAATAGGTGTTTGACGGGTCAAGGGTTGAAACAGACGTCGATGCCGTGGTTTGATTCGTGATTGTGCCCGTGGGAAGATTCATGCGAAAGAGTTCCGTCCCGTTGAGCCACACCACCGCGCCGTCTTTTCGGTTTAGGCGCACGTTAAGGTTGGTGTAGCAGATGCCGCCGGGAACGACGAACTGATGCCGGAAATAGGTGGTAATGTAGGTGTTGGCTATGTTCGTCCCATAACCGACGGTGGTCGTTACGCCGGCGACGTTGTAGCCAAGACGTCCGGCACCCTGGGACCAGGTCGAATCATCAAAGCCCGGCTGAGCCCAGTTGGTACCCAGGTCCAATCCCTGGTCTGAGTATTTCCATACCGAACCGCCGAGGATAAACGGGCTCAGTACCGAATCCGGTCGCGTGGTGATGGCAGCGATCCGGAACATCATTTCGGCGGCGATGGCCTGTAAGCCGGTGGTGTTAGGATGCGTTCCGTCGCTGTTCAACATAGTGGCGCCGTTTACTGAAGAGAACAAATCCGCCACGAACACATTTTGTCCCCGGGCGCGCCGAACGGCGGCCATGGCCTGGACGGCGTCGCAGAAAATGAACATGTTTGTTCTGTAGGTGTAATAAGGAGGGGTAAGAATTGTGGAATAAGTTATCGTTGTAGGCTTGCTGACAATCACACAGGCTGCAGGCAACCTGGTGAAAATCATGTCCAATAATCCTGACAGGTCGTTTGTTGCCGTTTGATAAGGGTTGCGTCCATGTCCCATGTCGTTCACGCCCAGGTCAATCAGGACCACGTCGGGATTCGCATTGGTCAATGCGTCCGCCAGGGTCAACTGCGCGTAATTGCTTGTCAGGGAATAGCCGTGAGCAGGGCCCGAAACGCCCGGGGCGGCGATGACTGCTCCGTCCATTCCCTCGTGGTGAACTTGAGTGAATCCGGTGAAGGGAGTGGAGGCCCATCGTCCCAGATTGGTGAAAGCGTAGCCGTTGGTGACGAGCAGTTGCTGCAGATAGACCCGCCAGGCGCCATTGACTACGGAGTCATCCGTGATCGAGTCGCCGCTCTCGAGCATTTTCAATGGATTGGCCGCGGCGTAATTGGTGAGGACGAATTGGGCGCGCGCTGTGACGGCGGCAAGGACGGCAACCATGCACCAGATAGTCAGTGAACACGAGCGACTCTTCAAAAAACCATACTAATCTTAAAATCCGGAATTGAAAACCACAAAACGGCCGGAATTCGAGCCCGCTAATTGCCGGAACGGCTTGTGAACTGGAGTACGCTCAGAACGGAATATTTTTAACTGCGAATTACGATTCATTACTGCTCCGCAAGTCAAACCGATGTGCTGTTATGAAAGACATGATCATCTGCGCTCTGCTTTGATTTCGTAATGATCCCGGAACTCGCGGGTAAGGGCGGTGACAGTGCCGAGCGCGAGAAAGAGGAAACTAGCGATCACCGCCCAGTGGTCCGCATTCGAAATGGCGGGAGGGGCGGTTTTTTCACGCTTTTTGCTACTTGGTGATCAAGGGCAAAAGGTCGATTCACACACCCGCCAAAACAGTGAAGAACTTTCAATAAGGCAGCAGCCGGCTTGCGCCGGCTGCTGCCTTTGGAAGGAAACAGATGCCTCTTACGGCGCCGTCAGACGATAGAACACTGTCTTGCTCGATATGGGCACCGTGTATTGATAGGTCTTATTGGTCAGGGCCAATGGGGCACTTACGTTGATCCATACCGGCGATGACAGGTTCGTGGCTGATTGGAGTGTGTAGCCTGGAATTGCGCTCGGCCAGGAGATGTTGGCATTCGGCGGATTCAAGGTGATATTCGCCTGCGGCAGGCCGATGAATGTGAAGTTCGTGATGATTTGGGTTGCGTCGGAGCCGCCGTCTGAGCCAGTGAAGCCGACGAAGGCGGTGTTTGTGCCGCCGACGGCTGTGGGTATGTCGCACGGGAAATTAGTGCTGTAAGAGCCCTGAATAACTGCATCCGTAAACGTTATGGACATCGTGCCATTGGCGTAGTAGAGCGAGACGTTAATCGGATCTCCGTTATCGCCATTTGTCATGTTGATGGGACCCATTTGGTCCATGTTTCCGTTGACACCGCCGGTGAAGATATTATAGCCGCAGCTTTCGCTGTTGCCAGAGAAGATATTGAACTCCAATTCCCAACTTGGAACGATCCCGCTTACGCCCAGCGAGCCGCCGCCGCCGCCCAGAGCTCCGGCTCCGCGAGGATCGTTCTGCAGGCAGAATGAGATGCCGTCGGCGGCACGATTTCCGCCCACGATATAGGTGAAGTTTGCCTGGAAAGCTCCGATGTATTGCGGATAATTAAAGAAGAAGGTTCTGTCTTCATTGCCGCCGTTATCCGTTAGCACTATTGCGTTCGTGCCGGTGAGTTCGGCAATCGTGTACGGTCCGCCAGTTTGATTCGTTGTCCAGCCCAGGCCTGCGCCATTAAAATTGACTGGAACGCCGCCGACAACCAGAGGTGCGATCATGCTTGAGGCCGACCCTGCGTTATTGGTGACGACTACCTGATAGTTTCCGGCATCGCTGAATTGCGCAAATGCTATGTTTAATACGTTGGTCTGTGTGCCGGTAATTCGGCCATTATCCGACATGGGGACGCCATTAAAGTACCATTGATACGATAGTGGCGCGGTTCCGTAGGCGGTGAATGGTATAGAAATGGAAGTGCCGGCCTCAACAAAATAGCCGTTGGCGTTCAGGTCCCCATAAATCTGGGGTGCCCCCGAAATCACTGTCAAAGAAGCCGATTGGCTCTGATTCGTGCCAAACGCATTGGTGACAATGCAATAGTAACTATCGTTGTTTTGCGCGTTATTCAGGACCAGCGTTGGACTGGTCGCGCCATTGATC
>DASYZW010000619.1:0-16112 GCA_035945915.1 Verrucomicrobiia bacterium
ATGCCCCCCGCATAAACCGTCCCATTTTGGACCGTAACCGAATATAGGCCGTAGCCTGGAATCCCAAGGCCGGCACCCAGCTCGTGCCATGCTGATCCGTCCCAACTCGCGACGTTGGTGGCAACCGAGCCATCCGCGGTGGCGTTGGTAAAACCCCCGCCCACGTAAAGATTGTTACCCGACACTGCCAAAGAGAGAGCGCTGCCGCTAAAACCGACACTGCTCCAACTGGAACCATCCCATCTGGCAAGGCCATTGGCGGCGACGCCGCTGACATTGGTGAATACTCCAGCGATATAAAGGTAATTGCCCACATACGCCATGTCATAAACAATGGCTTGAGGGTATCCACGTGCCTGCCCGACCACATTCCATTGCGCCCCATTCCAAACCTCGACGGGCGCATTGGTGGTGCTGCTGGTAAAAAGTCCGCTCGCGTAAATTTGGCCATTGTGCGTTGTAATTGCGTAAAGAAAGCCGTTTACTCCCAGAATTCCAGGCTCGCCAAATTGCGCGTCCCAATGCTCATCTCCTGGAATCGCGTGTAATGCGGCTGAGGAAATGAAAAGAATAACCGAAACAATGGATGCGAGGGTTCTCATGGCGCAATCGGGTTTGACAAACCAAAGAGACACAAACCTCGCATCGAATCAAGCGAATTTGATTTTTCAAACTCACATTTTCGCGGCTCTTTCGTGAAGGGCGATGTCGCGATTATGAATGTTCCAGCCGTCGTGACGGAAGCGGCAACGGTGATTCAGGCAAGCGATTCCAACCGCAAAAATTATTTCCCGGCCGGGGCGGTCCCGTTTTCAGGCTCCCAATAAAATTCGACGACCTGAATATCCTGGGGATTATTGCGCCAGACTATGCCCACGTATTTGCGCGTGGAGGTCAGGTAATGCGCCGTGACTTCGACCCTGAACGTGCGGCTTCGGACGTCGCAATATGCGCCGGCGCCCTGGACCACCTCCGGGCTGACGCCGGCGCGTTGGATCTCACCTGCGCTATGGTAGGGAGTATCGTCGCTCGTACCGTCGACGCCGTCGGGGCCGGAACGTGTTTTGATAATGTCCGCGGCGGTGGCCGGGTCCACACCCGGGATCAGTTGCAGCGTATTGGCGTCCGCCGTGTTGATGTTTATGCGGCCGTCTGAAAACGTCGTGAAGACATCCCGAAGCCCGAATGAATAGCCGTTATTTTCGAACGGGGAGAAACCAAATCCTTTTGGCGCGGCGGACTTGGGCTGCGCGCCTTCACCTGTATACATCGCCCAGGTCACTCCCTTGACCAATAACAACTCGGAAATGTCGTCCATGGGCGCTTCCTTGCAGTAATAGGGGGGATTCAAGCTCAGATAATACTGATTTTTTGCGCCGGAAAGGCGGGGGTTATCTCCGGTTTGGACCCAGTCGAGGATGGAATCAGAAACGATTGGGATGTTGTTGGCGTCCACGCCCATGGCGGTGAGCGCCTGCTGGAGCAATTGCGGGCTGGCGGTGTTGATATTCGCGTAACGTTCGAGGTCGGTGATTTTGAGGGACACCCAGCCATCGCCGATTGGAAAATGTGTCATCGAAATACCAGCCAGCGGGCTGTTTGTCTCACCGGGGCCTCCCGGCCCGCCAGCCCAGTATTCATCGAGAGAATCGTAAGGTTCATTGGGGATGTTGGCTTCCGTGGCCAGAATCCAGCGGGCCAGTTCCATGCCGGACCGTCCCAGCCACATCAGTTGGGGTTCATTCTGGGACCTGACCGCAAGCGTCATATCCACCTGCATGGAATACCAGAGCATCGCCGCGTTGGCCGTGAGCACAAAAATGGCCAGCAACGCGACGATCAACGCGAAGCTTTGCGTCCTTGCTTTGGGGCGAAGGCTAAGTTTCATTGGCTATGGCGCGTGGGAAGGCGGGGTTTCCGGCAAACTCGGCGGTCCAAGGTTCGGCGGCTGGCCCTGCATGGAAAATGACTGGGGGCTCATCATTCCTGACGACCCGTTCCCGGGCTGGCCGTTGCCCTGGCCGTTGCCCGGTGGATTGCCCTGCTGACCTTTAAAAAAATTTTGACCGCCGATGTAATTGCCGTTGCCGCTTGGTGTTTGCACGATGGTGGGCATCGTCGAGGACGGAAACGAGATTTCGCGCGTGACGATTTGAGCGGGCCCGGAGTTGACATCGCCAAAGGCGAGCGTCACGCGCACCAGCGGGGGGAGCATGTTTGTGGCGTCCCAAGCAGTGTCCCATTGCATCGCGTTGGTGTCCCAGCATTCCACCATAAACGCGGTCACGTTTTTCGCCAGCACGAGCGGCGTTTTCTGTTCCTCGGCGCTCATGTCCATGAGAATCGGGTTTTGCCGGAGCACAAGGTCCTTTCCATGCCCGCCATCATCGGCCTGGAGCGTGTAGGTCAGACGCCGCAGATGGTAATCCATGGGTACGCCGTCCGGGGTGCTGCTGAGAAATTCGCCGCTCCGGGGAAAGTCATCGGGCAAATAAGCGGTAAAACTCAAGAGCGGCTGCTCGCCGCCTTCCACGTCAAAGAGATAATAATCAATGGAAGCCTGGTGAGATTGGATACAGGTAAGGGAATCTTCAAGCGTTTGCATAGCGATGCGCTCACGCTGCAATTGGGCCGCCCGGCTTTTTCCAACGATGGTGGCCCGGACGACCAAAACCCAGGTCGAATACAGGGCGGCGGTTAACATCGTGAAAATTGCCAAAGCCAGCATAATTTCGATGAGCGTAAAGCCGGCCGCTTTCAGCGGCGTGATTCGTTGAAACGTCGAAGCATTGAACCGGACTTTAATCGGTGGATAATTGGAAATTTCAAAGTTACCGTTAGGAGGAGGCACCGACTGCGAATTGATTTGAGCGCGCTGACGCGACGCTGCTACAGAGGGGGGGGGCAAAGTCCCGCTGTTGGAAAGCGGTCCAACGGTGTCCGCTTTTCGGTTCGTCAATGTTGCTTTAACTCTCATCTTTGCATGTAACCGAAGTCCAGGCTCCCCGGCGGTGACAGCGGACGAAACAGCAGGATGTCCATTTTGGAAATTACCGGTTTTCCCGGGGCGTCACTGGTCAAAAGAATTTCGGACTTATACAGGTGGTTCGACTGGACTTCTACAATCTCGTAAAGGTATTCGTAGCCCTTGTAGTTATCGCCCAGGAAATCGCTCAGGTCGCCCGAAGCGGCCTGGATTTCGACGATGGAATTGGTCCCGGCGATTTGACTGGCCACGACACCGGCGTCCACCATGGGTTTATCGAGAAGCCGCGCGCCGCGCATAACGCTGGCGACCAGGCCGAGGATTGCGAACACGCCGATGCAAAAGACGGCGATAGCAATCATGACCTCCATCAAGGTGAATGCGGACCGCCGACTGGCGGATTTGGACTTCCTTATCTTCATTGCAATTGCTTGACCGTGGGCAAGCCCGTGGTCAGTTCAAGGCTAATTTCTTCGCGTTCACCGCTGCACAACAAGATCAACGTCATTTCGTCACAGGTGCCATTGTCGTAAAACTTGACCGGCGCCTGTTCAGCGTCGGTATAATCGCGGAGGTTGATGCCAAGCCCTTCGATCGTGACACTGGGATCGAAATGCGTGGACATAATGGGCTGTTGCCCGAGGCGGCTCGTCAACGCCTGGTTCGAGTCGCCGCCATCGACCTCAATCTGGCCTTCGTGCGGATGAAACATCATGGTGGTGGTGGTGTCCTTGAGCACGGCGCCGGCGCGGGCGCGCTCGCAAAGTTCGAGGACATCGTTCACCGCTTTTCGCATGGGACCTTCGCGCCGCATTTGTAAAATCGCCGGAACGCTCATGGCGCCGATCAGGCCAATAATGGCAACGACCACCATCAACTCCATGAGCGTGAAAGCCGCCGACGCTTTATTTGCGATTTGCCGGTCAGATTTCACTAGTGGATGGACGAGATGAGCTTGAAGAGGGGGAGAAAGATGCTCAAGAGCACAAAACCCACCATCACGGCCATGCAAATGATCAGGACCGGTTCGATAAGCTGGGTCATTAAGCGAAGCGAAGTGTCCAATTCGCTTTCGTAAGTGTCCGCCAGGTTGTTCAACGCGCCGGGGACGTCGCCGGTTTCTTCCCCGATGCGGACGAGGTCGACCATTAACTGGGGAAAAACTTTGCAATGCGCCAGCGGTTGCGCCAGGGTCTTGCCGTCGGTGACAGCCTCGCGGGTTTTGGCGGTGGCTTCACGGATGATGACGTTGGGGATGACCTGCTCGGTAATGCGGAGGGCTGTCAGGACGGGAACGCCGTTGTGCAGGAGCGTCCCGAGCGTGCGGCAGAATTGGCCGAACAGATTCAGTTTAACCACTTTGCCGAGGACGGGCGCGGACATCTTCCATTCATCAATCTTGCGCTTGCCCGATGGCGTGGCCTGAAAGCGATTAATCAGGACGACCAGAAGAATGACGAGCATGATGAGCAGCCACCAGTAATTCTGAAACACGTAGCTTGCCTGAATGAGCATGCGGGTCGGCAGCGGCAGCACGACGCCGAAACCGTTAAATATTTCCACGAAGCGCGGCATGATAAACTTCATGAAGAAAACGACCAGGCAGACGCCTACGCAGATGACCATGGTCGGGTACACCAGGGCCGAGCTGAATTTGCTTTGCACTTCGGCAAACCGCTGAAAATGGGCCGCCATGCGGCGAAGCACTTCCACCAATGATCCGCTTTGCTCGCCTGAACGCACCATGTTGACGTACAGATCGGAAAAAACCCGGGGTTGTTTGGCCATGGCGTCGGACAGACTGCGGCCTTCGGTGACTTCCGTTTTCAAATCGCGTGAAACCGACGCGGGTATGCCTTTCGACTCCAAATGGACCATGCTGTTGAGAGCGGTCACGAGGGTCATGCCTGAATTGAGCAAATTGGCCAACTGATGGGTGAACGTTGCCAGTTCCTGGAGCTTCGGCTTGCGCGTCCGCTGCATGTGCGCCCGCAAGGTGGGCGGCAAAATATCAGCCAGGTTGGTCTTTTGGCCGGGCCGGCGCACTACGGTGTCCCCGCCCGCGGCTTTGCCGGCATCCACCGCCACGGGGAACAATCCGAGGCGTTCAATTTGGGATACGGCCGCAGAACGGTCGGCCACTTCTAAAACGCCTTCAACCAATTCGCCTGACCTGCGGCGCGCTCGATAAGAAAATTGCGGCATACAGTGTATTATCTAAAACCGTTGAGCCCCGAAAGTTGCTGAAAAAACGCTACAAATGCCACTTTTGCGGGCCACCGCCTGGACGCCTCAATTCCTCAAGCTTCCGGTCAATGATGCGTCTCATCCACGATCGAACTGTTCGTGCTGCCCGGGGTCTCGCTGATCGGCATATACGGGTTAACGTCCCAGGGATGGTCCCGCTGAACCCACGGATCGCATTGGATATAGGTGGTCAACGGACGCGGCTCGATCCTGGGCCCATTTTGAAGCGCGGCCGAGCCCTTGGCCGTAGTGCCTTCCTGCCGGACGCGATATTGCTGGTCAAGGCCAACGGCGGCCTGGTTATTGGTATAAAAATGCACGGTAGGAACGACGACTTTATTTGTGAAGTCATTGTCAGGCCAATCCCACGCCGTGGGCGGCCAGGCCGTTCCACTGTTATCCTGGCCGCGGGCGGCCAGCGCGGCTGACATTGCGGTGGCAATTATAAGGGCCGCCGTCGTTTCTTTCGTCGTTTTCATATCCAGCATGCTTAATACATCGCTCAGTTCATATCAAGCCGCAAGGTAGAGACTTAAACCGCCGGATGGCGGTGGAATCGGACAACTTGAATCTTTTTGTTTCGCTTCTCCTTTGGTAATCTCAGGCTGTGAATCTTTCAATGCCCACAGAACTTGCGGTCTCTGGTATGCAGCATTCGGATCGCTCCCGGGCCATCGCCGAATTCTGGGGTGAGCACAATCTTTACTGTCCCAACTGCAAATCACCCGCGCTCAAACGGGCGGACAGCCAGGCGGGAGAGTTGCACTGTCCTGATTGCGAGTCCCGGTTCCACATCAAGGGGCACGCGTCGCCGTTTGGCAAATCCGTGGCAGTAGGTGAGTTCGATACCGTGACCCGGTCCCTGCGGGCTGGCAGAGTGTCCGGCTATTTTTTCCTGCACTATGACGAGAGCGCATGGACCGTACGGGATTTGCTCCTGGTACCAGCGTTCGCCATTGGGCCCGAGGCCATCGCGCGGCGCGGCGACCGATGTTATTTAGTTTTGGAGCACCTTCCCGCGGACGCCCGCATCGCCATGATCACCACCATCCGATCGGCCAGCCCGGGCGGCACGGAGTGCATCATGATTTCGCGGTCGGAAGAAGTGCGCGAAAAATTCAAGCGGCTCAAACCGCGCCCGGGAAAACGCGGCCGCGTGACGGCGTAAAACTTTCAGCATTGCAGCGCCTGCTCAAGCTTGTGAGTAGCGGTGAATGGCTGTCTGAAGATTATTGAGGTCGAACGGCTTGCAAATGAAGGAATCAACGCCGCCCAGCGGGCAATCGGAAGACTGAAGCTTTTCGGGAAAGGCTGTTATCATCACGACCGGCTGCGTGGGCGAAATGCGTTTGATGGCTTCGGCGAGTTTGTCACCTTTCATCTTGGGCATCAGGTAGTCCGTGAAAACGAGGTCGAACTTATTTGGCTCATACATGGCCAGCGCCTCGGCCGCATTTTTGGCCTGCTCCACGACGTAACCCTCCGCCTCCAGAAGAATTTGGACACTGCGGCAAACCAGTGGCTCATCATCCACAATTAATATGTGTTTCTGTCGGCTGTACATTCGTCATCACAGTCAACTAAGCACATTTTGGGCCATACCGGCGTTGCCATCGCGGCCACCCGGCCCTTGCGTTGCACTGCTAAACGTGACGGTAGCAACGGCATTTGCCATGACAGCATGGGAAAGTACGGCCAGTGCGCCAAGGTTGGCAGAATCCCGAGCCTTTGCCTGTCCTGTTTTGCATTTGCATCCGTCTGAATTCAAGACGACCATGACGGTCGATGAACGCTCAAACTGAAGGAAAGCCTGCACCGCGCCGTCTTCGGCCGGGCTTTAAAATTGCCCTGATTTTTGTCTTCGGCCTGGGCGTGGGTGTCTTATTTGACCGGTGGGCGCTTATGGCATTCGTACCGTCCGATGCCATGGCCGATTTCCAACTGATTGCGCAGGCCTGGAACATTATCGAACGATATTACGTGGCGCGCGGAGTGATCACCCAGCAAACGCTGACTTATGGCGCCATCAGCGGCATGGTGGACGCCCTGGGCGACACCGGTCATAGCGTCTTTTTAAACCCGTCCATGGTAAAACAACTTCATGTAACTGAGACGGGAAGACTCAAGGGGGTGGGCATCCAGGTCCAAATGAATTCAAACCGGCAGGTGGTGATCCTGACTCCGCTGGACAATTCGCCAGCCCAGCGCGCCGGCGTGCGCCCGGGCGAAATCATCATGAGCGTGGACGGGCGGGACATCGCGGGTTTGCCGTTAAGCCAGGTGGTGCGGCAAATATCCGGGCCGGTCGGCACGTCGGTGGACCTGGGACTGCTGAATCCCAAGACTCATCAATTTCACAACTTCAATCTCGTACGGGCGAACATTACCATCAGCGACGTCAGTTGGCACCAGGTTCCGGGCAGCAAAGTGGCTGATGTGCGCATCGCCGCCTTTGACGATCACATGTCGGATGACCTGCGGACCGCGCTGGAGAACATTCACCGGCAACAGCTTCAGGGAGTGATCCTGGACCTTCGCAATAACCCGGGCGGCGTGCTCGAAGAGGCGGTCCACGTGGCCAGCCAGTTTTTGTCCGGTGGAAACGTGTTGCTCGTCAGGAACGCGCAGGGAAAAGTCACGGACGTTTCGGTCGAGCCCGGCGGATTGGCAACGAACATTCCGCTGGCCGTGCTGATCAATCGCGGCTCAGCCAGCGCGGCCGAGATTGTGGCCGGGGCATTGCGCGACGCGCATCGCGCCGAATTAATCGGTGAACCGACCTTTGGCACCGGCACGGTTTTGAATGAATTTCCGCTTTCCGGCGGCGCAGCATTACTCCTGGCGGTAGATGAATGGCTCACGCCCGACGGACACTCATTCTGGCACAAAGGGATTTCGCCGGAAATTGAAGTGAGCCTGCCGCAGGATGTGCAGCAGTTGCTGCCCGCCGCCATGGCCGGCATGACCCCCGACGAATTGAAATCGACGGATGACAAACAACTCCTGCAAGCGCTGGATGTAGTCAGCCTGTTGATCAAGAAATCCTGAACAACAGCTCTGGCGGCGGAAAGCAGTCCAGGCGGCGGCACTCGACCGGCTCAGTTACGGACTGTTTTGGTTTTTTATTGTTACTCGTCATTTGACAATCCTTCGTTCGGGCCTACTTTAAAAATTCCGGCTGGATATTCTTTCAGCCGGCTAAATAAAAACCAAAGGAGTAAAAAGGAGCACACTATGGAAACACCAACCAAGCCAGACCCGCAAAAGGCCCGGGCCTATTTTGAAAACAAAGTCGCCTTCACAACCGGACCAGTTGAATTGTCCCACATGCTGGAGTCGGGCAACGTCAACGTCGTGGATGTTCGCGAGGCGGAAGACTACGAGAAAGGGCACGTGCCGGGAGCCATCAGCATGCCCAAGGGAACGTGGGAGAACCCGCAAGGCCTCAGCAAAGACAAGATTAACGTGGTCTATTGCTACTCACAACAATGCCACCTGGCCGCCCATGCGTGCACAGGCTTTGCCGGAAAAGGATATCCGGTAATGGAACTCGAAGGCGGTTTCGAAGTCTGGAAAGAACACGATATGGACGTCGAAAGCGGCGCCGGAAAAGGCGAGCAAATGCGCAAAGCAGCGTAGGCGCATTCGCGATTTACGATTTATGATTTACGCGTCCAGCAGAGTTCGGAAGCGTTAGGTAAATCGTAAATCGCCTATCAGTTATTCGTGAGGACTGCGTTTATTTTTGTGACGCCTGTTCCAGTCAATTGAGACTGGACCGATGATCTCGATCAAGTCCTACGCCCTGGCCGTTCCACATTTCCAGCAGGAAGTGAATTGCGATTCCAATTGCTCGCCGCATTTTGGACAGGTCCACGTCGTGCCCGCGGCCCTGGGTGCAAGCCAATCTTTTTTAATCTGAACGGCCTCCGTTTCGCGCGAATCATCTTCGATCCACAATTCAGGCATGCATTCGCCCTGGGGAATGCCACCGCTCAATGTGGATGAAACTTCATTATTAATAAAGCAAGCGATGCCCGCGCTATTGAGCATGTCCTTCAGCTCACTCACGGTGACGAGGTCTGCGGATGTAAAGATGAGTTTCATCGTCTTTCAGTGTCCATATACCGGCACAAATAGCCCGCCTACGGTCATGTCTTCGCGCAACGACGTCAAAGTTGTTTCGCGATAATACAGTCTTCCATCTTCCTACCTGCTTGCATCCAACGACTTGAAAAACCTTTGTGATCGTGGAAGCCAATAATCCTGCTTGTTGACCGAGTACACGACGTCAATTGCTTTGCCCAGAATTCTGTCGCGCGCGACCACGCCGAAATAACGGGAATCGAAACTGTTATCGCGGTTGTCGCCCATCATAAAGTAACTTCCGTCCGGCACGTGAACCGGGCCAAAACTGCGCCTGGCCGGAACTCCGGGCAAGGCCATGACGGCATGTGAATGTCCCGGCAGGTCCTCCGTGGCGAACTGGCTGCTTTCCTGTTCTCCCAAAGGCAATTGAACGGAAATCTCCGGGCTAAGGGTTGCGTAATCGACCGGCTTGCCATTGATAATCAATTGTTCATTCCGCAATTCCACAGTATCGCCCGGCAAGCCGATGACGCGCTTGACCAGGCGTGTGCCGTCGTGCGGCGAGTAAAACACCACGATATCTCCGCGCTGCGGGTTTGACCATTGGGCCAGATGCCAGGTAGTGAAAGGGACCTTGAGGTCATAGGCGAGCTTGTTAACAAAGATGCGGTCGCCTTCGATAATGGTGGGATTCATCGAACCGGACGGCACGTCATTCCAATCCGCCAGCGAGGAACGGACGGAGAACAGGACCAACGCCGTGATTAAGAGGGGACGAATTTCCTTGCGCCAGTATTGGCGAAGCCGTGAACGGAGGGTTTCGGACTTCATAGGCATGAGACAGGGCACGGCGCGCTTCGTTCAATGGAAATTTCCGCATTTACCGGGATTCAGACTCGCTGTTTTTTATGCTGATTCTTTTTGAAAACTTTTGTAGTGATAAGCGCCAAGCGAAATGTTTGCCGTCCCTGCCAATTGTCCAACCAGCCTCGTCATCGCCGGTGCAATCATAACCATCGTCGGCTGGCCGGTTACCGCCTGCTTTGCGTACCGGAAAGGATTGCGCTCGCAACGGGCACGAATGGAGTGGGAGGCGCAACAGGCAAAGCGGGCACTGCGAAAAAAGTTCATTGACCTGGCAAACCGACTTAAGGCAACGGTTTCCGTTTCTGAAAGGCCGCAGAACTGGGTGGATTTTTTCAAGGACAACGTCGTCCAGCTTATTTCTGACTATGAAGCGATTCGAGCGGAGTTGGAATGGAAGGAGAAAAAGAGAATTGAGGAGGCGATGAGCAGCATCCGACGGTTCGCCAGTATGGATCACGATGAAATCTATCTCGCCTGCCGGAGCGATAGCGAGCTGGCGGACGCATTCAAGAAAATTCCAGAAGCATAAAGCAGCGTTGCACCGTGTGGACAATAAAAAAGGCGCCCTGAAACCAGGGCGCCTTGAAGAAATCGACGTTCCTTGTTTACTTCGAGCCCAGGATGGCGTCCTTGGCGGCTTTGGCCACCCGGAATTTCACGACTTTTTTCGCCTTGATCTGGATGGTTTCGCCGGTAGCCGGATTGCGACCAACTCGGGCCTTGCGATTGACCAACACGAGTTTACCCAGTCCCGGAATTGTGAACGAGTCTTTGGCGTGCTTATAAGCCAAATCAGCCAGATGTTCGAGAATTGCCGTGGCTTGCGACTTGGTGATTTCGTTTTTTTCAGCGATTGCGGATGCGAGTTCAGATTTCGTCAGAGCTTTTGCCATAATTCAATTAATGCGTTTTTGTATCTAATATTGTTGTCGTTGAACTTTGGATTAAAGCGGTTCAAGGGCCTGAAAGCAAGCAAATAGCCTATTTTTATTGGGTCGGACGAATAAATTTTTTACCGGCCCCAGGCGCGGGACTGGCTACCCAAAGAATCTTCGAGGACTAAAGGACTAAGAGATTGAGAAAGCGCTTTTAAATTGCTTCAACGCCGAGGCCAGTAACTCGCTCGAATCGACCAGTCGCACGAGAGTCTCCTTGTCAAATTCCAAATGGTCGGACGAAGGAATGCGCGTCCTTGAAAGATAAAAAAGGCGTCCAGCTTTCGCAGGACGCCTTTTGGGTAAAACAATTTGTAATTACGCCAGCAGCGGATTCTCCGCCGGGGCGGCCGCCTCTTCCACAGCCTGCTCGACTTCAGGCTCGTCGGGGATTTCGACGAGGGGCTTGAGATGCACCTTGCGGTGATGGTCAAAGCCGGTTCCAGCCGGGATAATGTGGCCCATGATGACGTTTTCTTTGAAACCGCGGAGCGAGTCCACTTTGGAACGGGTCGCCGCTTCGGTCAGGACGCGGGTGGTGTCCTGGAATGACGCCGCGCTCAGGAAGCTGTCGGTTTCAAGCGATGCCTTGGTAATGCCCAACAGCACAGGCGAAGCTTCGGCGGGTTTGCCGCCCATCTTCTCGACGCGCTCATTTTCGGCTTCAAACTCCAGTTTGTCGGCCTGTTCACCCCACAGGAATGAGGTGTCGCCAGGCTCGGTAATGCGAACCTTGCGCAACATTTGCCGGACGATGATCTCGATGTGCTTATCGTTAATCGTCACGCCCTGGAGACGATAGACTTCCTGCACTTCGCCCACGAGATGTTCCTGCAATTCCTGCGGCCCAAGGACCTCGAGAATTTCGTGCGGATCCATGGGGCCTTCGGTCAATTGCTGGCCTTTCTTCACAACGTCGCCCTTGAAGACGATGACGTGCTTGCCGATGGGGATGAGATGCTCTTCCTCGGTGGCGGTAACCGGATCTTTGATGAGAATTGTACGCTTGCCGCGAACGCTCGGGCCGAAGTCCACAATGCCATCGATCTTCGAGATTTCCGCGGCGTCTTTGGGACGGCGCGCTTCGAACAACTCAGCCACGCGTGGCAGACCACCGGTGATGTCCTTGGTTTTGGACATCTTGCGCGGGGACTTGGCCAGAAGCGAGCCCGCCACGATCTTATCAGTTTCATTCACGACGATGTGCGCGCCGCTGGGAATCGGATAATTGGCAACGACTTCGCCTTCCTCATCGCTGATGATGATTTGCGGGTGCAAGTCTTCTTTGTGCTCGATGACAACCATGGCTTCCTGGCCGGTAGTTTCATCGGTTTCCTGTTTCATGGTGACACCCTCGATGATGTCGTGGAATTTCACCTTGCCGGCTTTTTCGGACAGAATCGGGACGTTATAAGGATCCCACTGGACGAAGGTATCGCCCTTCTTGACCTTTTGGCCGGCCTTGAAGGAAATGACCGCGCCGATGACGACGATGTGGTTTTCGAGCTCGCGACCATCCTCACCGAGGATGGAAACAGAGCCGTTTTTGTTGAGGACGATGTTGTTGCCGTCCTGCAGTTCGACCACGCGCAATTCATTGTAATGAATCACGCCGTCGTGCTTGGACTTGATTTGCGGCACTTTGAAGTGCGCGGCAGCCGTACCACCGATGTGAAACGTACGCATCGTGAGCTGAGTGCCCGGCTCGCCGATGGACTGGGCGGCAATAATGCCGACCGCCTCGCCGAGCTTCACGATACCGCCGGTCGCCAGGTTGCGACCGTAGCAATGGATGCAAATGCCGTGTTTGCTTTCGCACGTAAGCACGGAGCGAATCCGGACGCGGTCGATGCCTGCGTCGTCGATGGCCTTGGCTTTGGCCTCGTCAATTTCTTCATTGGCCCTGACGAGGTACTCCTTCGGATTCGTCGGGTTGACGATGTCGTCGCACGCGAAACGCCCTACGAGCCGGTCGGCGAGCTTGACGACTTCGTCTTCACCTTCATAGACCGCGCTGACCCAGATGCCGTTCGTTGTGCCGCAATCGTCTTCCTGGATAATGACATCCTGGGAAACGTCCACGAGCTTGCGTGTCATGTAACCGGAATCCGCCGTCTTGAGGGCGGTATCGGCGAGACCTTTGCGGGCGCCGTGGGTGGAGATGAAGTATTCCAACACGGAGAGACCCTCGCGGAAGTTTGCCAAAATCGGTTTTTCGATGATGTCGCCGCTGGGCTTGGCCATGAGGCCGCGCAAACCGGCGAGCTGGCGGACCTGCTGTTTGTTACCGCGCGCGCCGGAATCCACCATGAGGTAAACCGGATTGTATTCCTTTTTGCCCTGGTTTTGTTCGAGCGTGCGGAACATGACGTTGGAAATCTGGTCGGTGCAATGCGTCCAGATATCGACAATCTTGTTGTAACGTTCGCCGGGCGTAATAACGCCCTTGCGATACTGTTTTTCGACTTCCTTGATCTGTTTTTGGGCGGCGTCGATCTGCTCGTCGCGTTCCTTCGGCACAATCATGTCATCGATGCCGATGCTGGCGCCCGACTTGGTGGCTTCGCGAAACCCAAGCTCTTTCAGCTTGTCGAGCATGATGACGGTCTTTTCGTGCCCCGCATATTTGTAGCATTTCCAAATGAGGTCGCCGAGTTCAGATTTCTTGACGGGTTTGTTCGGAAAGCCCAGCTCAGTCGGCCAAATCTCGCTGAATATGACGCGGCCAACGGTCGTTTCGAGCATCTTCTTGTCGGCATTGCCAAACACCGTCTGCTTGCCCTGGTCAAAGTTCTTCAAGCGAATCCGGTCGTGGGTTTTAAGCGCGCCGTCGTCGTAAGCGAAGATGACTTCTTCCTTGGTCCCAAACAACGGCAGCGACTTAATGTCATGGGGCATGGGCTTGCGCGGTTCGGCAGTCAAATAATAACAACCGAGCGTAATATCCTGCGTCGGCGTGATAATCGGCTTGCCACTGGATGGCGAGAAGATGTTGTTTGTGGCCATCATCAGCAGGCGCGCTTCCATTTGCGCCTCGACGGACAACGGAACGTGAACGGCCATCTGGTCGCCGTCGAAGTCCGCGTTATAGGCGGTGCAAACCAGCGGATGGATGCGAATGGCTTCGCCTTCGATCAATTGCGGCTCGAAGGCCTGGACAGACAAGCGGTGCAGGGTCGGCGCGCGATTCAAGAGGACCGGATGGCCCTTGGTGACTTCTTCGAGCACGTCCCAAACTTCCTTGGTCTGGCGTTCGATCATCTTCTTGGCTGAACGGACGGTATGGACGTAACCGAGCTCTTTGAGACGGCGAATGATGAACGGTTCGAACAGCACGAGCGCCATTTTCTTGGGCAGACCGCACTGATTGAGTTTGAGTTCGGGGCCGATGACGATTACCGAGCGGCCGGAGTAATCCACGCGTTTGCCGAGCAAATTCTGGCGGAAACGTCCGCCTTTGCCCTTGAGCATATCGCTGAGTGATTTGAGCGAGCGGTTGCCGGCGCCGGTGACCGGACGGCCATGACGGCCGTTGTCGAACAGCGCGTCCACGGCTTCCTGCAACATGCGCTTTTCGTTGCGGATGATGACTTCGGGCGTCTTAAGCTGCAACAAAGTCTTGAGACGGTTGTTGCGGTTGATAACGCGGCGATAAAGGTCGTTGAGATCGGAAGTTGCGAAACGGCCGCCTTCGAGCGGGACCAGCGGACGCAAATCCGGGGGAATGACCGGCAGAACGGTCAGGATCATCCATTCCGGACGGCTTTTGGACGAATGGAGCCCCTGAAGGAGCTTGATACGCTTGGCCAATTTCTTGCGGATCTGCTTGCTCTTGGTCTCGGTCATGCCCTGCTGCAGTTCCTCGACTCCTTTGGTCAGGTCCACGCGGGCGAGCGCGTCGCGCACAGCTTCGGCGCCCATTTTGGCGACGAATGCTTCGGCGCCGTAGGTTTCGCGCGCTTCGCGATATTCATTCTCATTCAGCAACTGGTTTTGCTTGAGCGGCGTATTGCCGGGGTCAATGACCAGGTAATCCTCGTAATAAATGACGCGCTCGAGATGGCGGGCGGTCATATCCAGCGCCAGCCCGATGCGGGAAGGCATGCATTTGAAAAACCAGATATGGCAAACCGGCACGGCCAGCTCAATATGACCCATTCGCTCGCGGCGGACGCGGGCGAGGGTGACTTCGACGCCACAGCGGTCGCAGACGATGCCGCGGTGCTTGATGCGTTTAAACTTTCCGCAGGAACATTCCCAGTCTTTGACCGGACCGAAAATGCGTTCGCAGAACAAACCGCCTTTTTCGGGCTTGAACGTGCGGTAATTGATGGTTTCGGGGTTCTTAACTTCGCCCTTGCTCCAGGAACGGATGGCATCAGGGGAGGCTACGGTAATTCCGACGTAATCGACCTGGTTGACCTTGTCCAATCCAAGCAATTCCCGGGCGCTTTCTTTGGTGCTAATCATAATAGAAACGAAACGGAGAATCGAACATACACACAAAAAATGTCAATGCAATATTTATCTGCAATTTTCTTCAGCATGGTTTTGACAGCCATTTCCGGCTGCCGTTCTAAGAAAAATGAGGCAGATTCGTCACCTACCTCTAATATAGCAAGGCCGTCAAGGGGGCATTTTTCCTTTTTCCTTTTCGGTTTTCCTTCCACACTGCCCGGATGCAACGGGACCGCCAGATCGTTAATATTGCCCTGATTGGCTTCATGGGCACGGGAAAGACGTCCGTGGGACGGCTGGTGGCGGAGCAATTGCATTTTAATTATCTGGATACGGATGAAATGATCCAAACCGCGACCGGCAAGACCATAGCGGAGATTTTTTCGGCCAACGGCGAGCCTGCCTTTCGGGCACTGGAGGAAAAGATCGTCCAGGAACTGGCCGGCAAAGACCGGACGGTGATTTCCGCGGGCGGTGGACTGCCGATCAATCCGGCAAATCTCGCCAGCCTTAAAGCGCACGCGCTCGTA
>DASYZW010000620.1:0-13422 GCA_035945915.1 Verrucomicrobiia bacterium
CCCCAGCCCCAGCCACCCCATCCCCAATCCCAGTCCGGGCCGTAATAACCGTAATACGGATAAACGTATTGTTCCGGTTCCCAGTGCCAAATGTGCGTTTCCTCGATGTTTAGCACCGGATACGGGTACTGCATATGTTGCAGTGGCTCGGTGCGGACGCCGTCCAATTGTCCGGCCACCGTAATGAGGCTGCCGTGCGGAAACATTTCCGGGTCCAGGAAACCCGTGCTGGTGGCGATGAAGCGGCCGGGACTGGGCGCGTAAGGAATGGGTTGTTCGTCTTCGCGGTAGGGGAGACAGAGGATATAAATCGAACTGCCTTTGGATTCGTTAACGACGTTGATGATGCGTCCGCCCCAGATGACGATTTTGCCGCGGGTGCCTTCGGGATCGGCCCGGACCTGATCCAGGGTTATCTGCCTGGCCTGCTGCCGGAATTGATCGGAAATCGGGTAGCTTGCGCAACCCGCCAACAGCGCCAGCAATAAGGCGATCGCGAGATATTTTACTGCGTTCATTGTTGTCCCGAGAAAAAATCGGGCCGGGACGGTGTTTTGTCAAGGTGGCTGGTCCTGGGGGTAGTCCCCTAATTTGAATGACTGGGAGATTTTTTT
Organism: Verrucomicrobiia bacterium; assembly: GCA_035945915.1. Taxonomy (GTDB): domain Bacteria; phylum Verrucomicrobiota; class Verrucomicrobiia; order Limisphaerales; family UBA11358; genus UBA11358. The sequence goes on from DASYZW010000620.1 coordinate 615, forward strand.
GGCGGCGATTGGTCCGGCTCTTTCCGGTTTCGGTTGTATATAAAAATGCCTATAAGGGAGGCTAGACTTGCAAAGAAAACACCGAATCCAACAAGTGATTTATCATTTCTTACCAAATAAATTCCTCCGGCTATTCCGGAAAGTCCCAGAGCGAAAGCGAATAATTGTCCTACGAAAATCAAACCTGTTTGGAGTATTTGCCCGCGACGCTCCAATTTGTGTCGATTTCCCTGTTCCCTCTCGGCCATTGCTATTATTCTGTTTGCCGCCCCAGTCAAAACCTTTTCATATCCCGCTATTGTCTCTGGTGCTGGAATTGGACCGTGATGGGATTGAACCGAAACAACTGGCTGGAATGTAGGGCCAAATATTTCGCTGGCCATTTGGGGCGGAATGAACGTGGCAGGAGGCGGCTGGTTAATCTGAGTATGGAGATGAGGCTTGTTCTTATTCTTGTTTGACAAAACAGCCTCCGCTGATTATGACAGCTTTAGCTCAAGCTGTTTTGCGGCGTCAGCCTTTATGGCTGGGCCTTCAACCTCAAAGGCGTGCTGTATTTGCATTCCCACTCGCGCCCAGTCCGACGCAATGGCGTCACGTGTTGAGTGGCTCGGAAACTGGGAATGGGTAAATTGTGAACCGGACAGGTCAACAATCATGCCCATACCGTAGATCACAAGTTCCTTTATCATGACAACCTTTCATTTACAGCATGATTAATGGGATTTCAATAAAAATTTGATTATTTATCTCCTTTTACGAGAATCGCTTACGATTGGTGCTCTTACAGCGGTTTCTGGGTGAAACTACTGGCGGAATCTCCAAAACCGCCACGAACTGCTCCCGCTGTTCATTCTCGCCTTCGCAGTGGCTCCAATATATCACACGTTGCAAATGGCAATAATTCAAATTGGAGCAAATTCGAGCCTTTGCTGCTTTGCAGCACCAATTTTCATCGGTGCAGGTGAGTAATTCAACCCGTAGCCAAATTCATTAATCCCGTCATTCCGGAATCCATAATCTTCAATTTAGGGGACTACCGGTCCCGGAGATGTGCAGGGCTTTTGGTTTGTGGCGCGGTTTCGCCAAGCTACGCCGGGCAGGCCAAGCGGTCAGGCTGGATTGGGACTCACACGTGCCTCAACCATTAGCGATACGGGCATCAACTCGAAATAAAATAATAAAATGACTGGGCAATACTACAATACCAGGGACCGACCCCTCTCAGATTTTTTGTCGATGAGGCCGACGCTGTTGACGAGGCGGAACTGGCGCGTTTTGATCCAGGCCCGAGCCTGCTTGAGCGTGGCCATTTGGCGACGGCGCGTGTGGCCGCGCATTCGGAAACCGCAGGCGCGCATTTGATAGACAAAACGCAAGCTCACGCCCAAGGCGGCGGCGAGTTGTTTGACGAGCAAGGGTTCATCAGGGGCGATAGATGTCATAATTTTGAGGTTTTAATCCGAGCTTTTCGCGGATGAGGTTCGGGTTGATTCGGATTCGGCCCTGGTAAATCCATTCGTCCATCACACTGCTGTTGAAAAAATCCACGAGCGCCTGGACATCGGAGTTCCTCGCGTAGTCACGGATGGCCGGGCCCGTGGCCGGCATCACTTTTCCATCGACGATGCGGCCGGCGGCGACAAGGTCTTTGAAATCCGTGACGGCCTGTTCGAGGATGGCGATGAGGAGCGCGCGAGCGCCCGCGTAATCGAGTCGGTTGCCTGATTCGCCTTTTTTCATAAATTTATTCTTTGGGCAGGAGTTTTAGCGTTACGGTTTTTTGAGATGCCCATGGGCGGGGCGCCAGCCTGCTCTGCCTCCTTTGGTTGGAATTGTGAGGTCGGGTACGAGCAAGCCGGCGCCTGGCGCCGCATGGGGAAAGGGATGATGAAAAAATAAACCAACTGCCGTTTCCGCATTGCCCGGCACTTGCCGTAAATCGGCGTCTTCAGAGGCCAGCGGAACTTGAGGGTTTTGTTCAGCCCCGCCCGGAATGCTTCCAGGGTTCGGGGCGCGGCAGTCGGAAACCACGTTGAAGGAACGGGCCCGGGCGGTTGAATCGCCGATGGCGGAGATCCGGTTCACAGGCAGATTTCCTTTCCGTGGCGGGTGACGAGGATTTCCAGGACACGGGCCTGTGACAGGCGATTGCGCGCGGCGATTTTTCGGATGGAATTGGCCAGGGCGCGCGGGAACCGGAACGCCATTAACACCTTGTTGTCGAGGCCCCTGGGCCGTCCGGCGGTCTTTTTCATGCCGCCAATGTATACCAAGACGCTATACAGACTCAACAAAAAACTTGCGCTGTGCTATACAATAATCCATATTAACCGCAATCTGTATGGCGGAAACCGTCCAAAAAAACTTCCGAATGTCGCAGCGCGCGATCAAGCTGCTGCACAACGTGGCGCGCGCGCAGGGGATCACGGAGACGGACGTCGTGGAATATTGCGTGTCGAAATTTGCCCTGGAAATGGGCCATGACGTGGACCGGGCAAAGGAGTTGTTATTTCAGCAGATTTGCGCGTCGGCGGCAAAATCGCCGGCGGCGCCGGTTCATCCGCGTGGCATGGCGTCGGCGGAAACGGGACGCGAGGGACCGAGGGAGGCGACTGCGGCGACTGGGAATACGGCGGCCGGGGCGCTGGCATCGATGGTGGGGGAAAAATGGTCGGAAGAGAAAAAGGGAAAGAAAAAAGGTTGAGCATTCGGGTTATCCGCTAATTGCGCGAATTGGCGCGAAAGGACATAAAACTTTGGAAACCGTATCAGAAAACGAGGAAGACTTGAGGGTTTAACCGCAGAGGTCGCAAAGATCACAAATGGTAAAAATGGGGTTTTGGACACGGATGAACCGGATGGATTTACGATTTAGGAGTGGCAGCGCCACCGGCCTACCTTTTTTAATTTACGATTTACGATTTACGATTTACGAGGGTGAGCGAGTGGCGGGCGTGGAGGGTGGAATGGACGGCACAGCCGCGAAGGAAGTTTGGGCGGCGGTGGTAGCAGTGGCAGCGCCACCGGCCTTCACTTGGCCAAGCACCACCGCCCCTACCTTTTTTATTGACGATTTACAATTTACGCAGGAAGAAATTGTAGGTTTGTTGGCTTGATTTACAATGGCAGCGGGTTCAGTTTCGAGGGTATGAAATCAAAACAACTGGCGAACGTCTTAATCAAGATTCTTGGTCTTTCCTTGTGTGTTCGAAGCGTAATGCCCGTTGTTAATGGCGTATTCATTGCGTTTGCAAACACCTCATCCAACCGGGGCGGGATTTCTTATTTCGCGCACGACCTGTTGGCGAACCTTTTGAATTGGCTGGTTTTGGCAGGTATCGGGATTTTGCTGATCGCCATGAGCCGGAAAATTGCGGAATTTTTATTAAAAGGCGAAGACGCGTGATTTCAAACTGAGCCTGGAATGCGGCGGCTGCGACCCGCCTTTAGCCACAGATGAACCTGATGGATTTACGAGTGGCAGCGCCACCTGCGGTCACGGGTTTACCAGAATTCTTTAGCCACAGATGGGCACAGATGGGCACAGATTTGAAACTAAGTAAGAGTGTGAAGAGGGAAGAACGGTGCCGCACTCCGAGAGTCGCGCCCTGCCCTGGGGGCTACGATGGCGTCGCCCTTAACAGGGTTTTCAATTAGGCGGCTACGCTGTTCGGCGGGGCGCCGAACACGACACGCGAGGCGCGTGTGCTCCCTGGAATCGCACAACGTGCGGGAAAGGAAGATTCATCGGACGAGCGCATGCGAAGGCTGTTCGGCGGGGCGCCGAACAGGACACGCGGGGCGCGTGTGCTCCCCGTGAGCGTAGCAGCGTAACGTGAGTAACTGGAAGCGACCTGGATCGATCTTTTCGCGAAGGAAGTTAGAGCGGATTGACGTCCGCTGCTACGCGGCGCGTGTGCCCCCGGGAAGGGTGCGTTTCAGGTTTGCCTGAATCGGCGGGCGGCTGATTTGGCGTTGTACCCGACATTTTTCAGCAACAGGAATAAATCGTCGGGCAATTCGTGGGACATCCAATGCTGGTCTGATTCCGCCGGATTTGCGGCTTCAAATTGGTCGTTGCACCGCTTGTGGGTATGGCTGAGATCATAGAGCCGGGGCTTGTCCCGTCCTTTGGTAACGGTTTCGAGCCACAGGGCGTTTCCATCCTTGAGATTCTCAATCCGGCCCCCGCACTGGTCACAAATGATTACGGGCAACGCTTTTCCTCCAGAGATTTCGATCTTATAGCTCATATTAATCGCCGAGATTTTCCCAAGCCTGAGATTAAGGTCAAGGCGCGACGAGAGCCCGGGCGACCAGGCTTCAAGCGGCATTATTCAATATCGGCGCGAGGGCTCAAATTTGTTTAGTTGTATTCGTCATAAATGGCGAAATAATTTGACTTTTGCGGTTTAAGTCGTCATATTTGGCGAGTAATGAAAATCAATGGAAATGCCACAGACGACGCTGTTTTAGTTGAAATCGGCCAGCGGCTGACCCAGGCGCGGCTGGCGTCGAATTTGACCCAGGCGCAACTGGCGGAGCAGGCCGGCGTTTCCAAACGAACGGTGGAACGGCTGGAAGCGGGCGCGGTTGCGACGCAGTTGTCGGGATTTATCCGCGTATGCCGCGTGCTGAAATTATTGGATCATTTTGAAGCCCTCGTTCCGGAGTCCGTGCCCAGCCCGATTGCCGAACTTAAGCTGCGCGGCAAACAACGTCAGCGCGCTTCCGGCGGCAAAGGGAAGTCGCCCGCGCCCAAAGCGTCCGCCAAAAAATGGCAGTGGGGAGATGAATCATGACGGTTGCCGAGGTCAAACTTTGGGGCCGGACCATTGGGGCGGTATCGCTGGAGGACGGGCGCCGGTATGCCGCGTTCCAATACGATCCGGAATTTGCGGGAAGCGGGATTGAACTCTCGCCCATCAACATGCCGCTGGCGGACCGCGTCTATGCATTCCCGCAATTGCCGGAGAAAACGTTTCATGGATTGCCGGGCCTGCTGGCCGATTCATTGCCGGACCAATTTGGAAATATTCTCATCGACGCCTGGCTGGCGACGCAGGGTCGAACGCCGGGCAGTTTTAACGCGGTGGAACGTCTTTGTTATATCGGGACGCGCGGCATGGGCGCGCTTGAATTTGCCCCGGCGCTGGGGCCCAAGCCGCGGGCGGCGAAAAAAATCGAGATTGACGCGCTGGTAAAACTGGCGTCGGAGGTATTGACCCATCGCAATCATCTGAAGGCGACCTTCGCCACCGAGCAACGGAGAAAGGCGCTGAGTGACATCCTGCGCGTGGGAACATCCGCCGGCGGGGCGCGGGCCAAGGCCGTGATTGCGTGGAATCGGCGGACAAACGAAGTGCGTTCGGGCCAGGTTGCCGCCGGGCCGGGATTTGATTATTGGCTCCTGAAATTCGACGGCGTGAGCGGCAATAAAGACAAAGAACTTGAGGACCCCAAAGGTTACGGCGCGATTGAATACGCTTATTCGCTCATGGCCGCGGCGGCGGGCATCACCATGAGCGAATGCCGTCTGCTGGAGGAAGGCGGCCGGCGGCATTTTATGACCCGCCGTTTTGACCGGCTCGAGTCCGGCGAAAAATTGCACATGCAATCGCTCTGCGCGCTCGCGCATTTCGATTTCAACGTGGCCGGCGCATATTCGTATGAACAGGCGTTCCTGACAATCCGCCAGTTGAATTTGCCAATGGCAACCGTCGAAGAACAATTCCGGCGCATGGCATTTAACATCATCGCCCGGAACCAGGATGACCACGTCAAGAACGTCGCGTTTCTGATGGACAAAGCGGGGCGCTGGTCGCTGGCCCCGGCGTTTGACGTGACGTACAGCTTCAACCCGGAAGGTCATTGGACGTCGACGCACCAGATGAGCGTGAACGGCAAGCGCGATGGGTTCACGCTGGACGATTTTCGCGCGTGCGCCCGCACGGCGCAAATGAAACGCGGCCGGGCCGAGACGATTGTCGAAGAAGTGACGTCGGCGGTATCGAAGTGGCCGGAGTACGCGGAACAGGCAAAGGTAATCGGCGCATGGCGGAAACAGATTCAGCGGAATTTGCGGATTGGGTTGATTGGATAAATTGAAGCAGGGAACCCGGTATTCATGACGATGAGAATGCGTTTTGGTTTGCCCTTTCAGGGCGCGGGGGAGTGAGAGATGGCAATTACCGAGGGCGGTGCCCTCGGCTACTATGGTTGAGGCTTTCAGCCTCATTTCCCCGATCCCCGTTCGGAATCCACGAGGGATTTCGGGTTTCCGCGCGGCAACGGTGGCAGCGCCACTTGCGATCGCCCACGGCTACGGTGGTATTGCGCTTTCAGCGCGCAGATGCGGGGGTGTAGGAGGATTCCAAAAAGCACGCCCTTCGCAGGAGGGTGTCAAAAAGTTCCAAAAAGTTTCAAAAAGTTCCAAAAGGTGTCAAAAAGTGTCAAATCATCCTGTTGAACATGCTCCTTCAAAATGAGAGATATGGTGGCGATGAAAGACGCGGTTGCCAAGTTACTCATAAAACTCGCCGGAGTAATAGAACCCAAGGATGCAAGCCCTAAGATAGCGGATAGGACTAATACGCCGTTCCTATCCTCATCCGCGCCGCACGTGGAGGCGATGCTGACGGCCGCGCCGGTGTGGGGCGCGGACGAGGCGAGGGCGGTCGCCGCGTTTTTTCACTCGCCAGCCGGACAGCTTTTCTCGAAGCGCGTCCGGTCGGTGGCGGCCCACGTAGCCATCGAGGGCGCAAAGGATCGCGCCCACACCGTTCATTCCGCCGGCGTGAGCGCCGGTTGGAATGAATGCGTGCGATACGTCCATTCACTGGCCACGGTGGCGGCGTCACCGGCGTATCCAAACGAAATTTCGCGGGTGTCCGGCGACCAGGACACGGCCCGGGCTGGGCTTGCCAGCTTAAACGACAGTCAGCAGCCAGAGGACGAGGCTGCGCTGATTGAGAGATTATCGCCCTAGCTTCGCTGCGCGTTGAACCCCGAAAGCCTTCGGGGTGGAGCGTGGAAGCGTGAAGCAGAAGAAACAAGTATGAGCCAAAACATAACAGACATGCCGGGGATTGAGGCCGCGATCGAGCGGTTTGACAGGTTGACAGGTTCAAACGGCGCTGCCGACGCAGCGGGACCTGCCCAGGGAAAAACGGATGCGAATGCGGGCGGCGACTCGCGGGCGCTCAACCCGGATACGCGCGAAACAGTTCAGGCCGACGCGCAGCCTGCTGCGGAGCCCCTGCCGGGAGGCCGGGGCGCCGATGAGGCGGCTCAAAACTCCGTCACTTCCGAAACATCCGACACACGAACGGCGGCAGACTCGGCCAACGGCCCGGAGTCCGCGTTTCCGGGTCCCAGGGGCGCGCAGTCGAACAAGACTGATGACCCGGGACAGGGGAGCCAGGACCCGGCACTTGCGCCACGGTCGCGTTACGCCAAGGCAAAAGAACGCCTGGAGAAGACGTGGGAAGCGGTCAACAAACGCAAAGGCAAATTGGATTCGCAGGCACAACAGATCGAACAGCAGAGGCTGGACCTCGAGCGCGACAAGGCGCAGTTTGAGGCCGTTCGCCGTCAGGCCGAACAGCCCCAGGCCACGCCCGAACAGGCGCTACAAGCGATGCAGTTGCGCCGGCGCGATGCCGACGCCTTGCGAATGCAGGCCAAACGATCCGAGGAGGCCGGGCGTATCGACGAGGCGCACAGGCTGAACAAACAGGCTGATCGAGCCGACGGCCTGGCCGATGACCTGGCCGAATACGCCGAGCAGCTCCGCAAAAACCCGCCCCTATCCATGCAACAGCGCCAGCAGCAGTTTGAGCAGGCGCGCAAGCAATGGACCCTCGAAGCGTGCAATGCGTTCCCCGAGTTGGGCAAAAGCGGAAGCGCCCTGCAGCAGGTCGTGGCCCGGCAATTGAATGCGCTGGCCAAACAAGACCCGCATCTGCTGGCGCATCCCTCGTTGATCTACCACGTCGCCAGGCTCGCTGACGCGGAGATCAAGGCTGCCGGCCTTGAGACTGCCGCCGCTCGTGTGCCGGTGTTGGAGAAGGAAACGGAGTCGTTACGCGCAAGGATCAAGGAACTCGAGGCCAGTGTCACGCCGGCTGCCGGCGGAGGCGTCCCAAGGCTCAATGGAGAGTCGAAGGATGACGCGACCTCGCTGAGGCAAATGGCAGCGGAACTTGGCCATGGGAGATGGTGAAGCGTTGAAGCGTTGGGACTGGGCGGGCGGAGGCGCCCTCCTGGCACGCGAGGCGCGTGCGCTCCCCGGGACTGGATTTAGCGCGTTAGGAAAGGTAAATAGTTATGGCATTTCAAACAACTCAGACTGACGGTTTCTCAAATAGAGTACTGTCGTTTTATAACAAGCAACTGCTCCAGGCGATCCAATTGAATTTGCGCCTGAGCAATTACGCGCGGCAGCAGGCCGTGCCCAAATCGACCGGGTTTAACGGGATCCGTTTCTTTCGTCCACGCCGCGCCAGCCGCGCCGGCGTCGGCGCTTTGACCGAGGGAACCGTCCCGACCACCCTCAACGATGTCAGCGTCGGTTACATTGACATCAAACTGGCCCAGCGCGGTTCGCTGGCCAAAATCTCGGACATCGTGACCGCCACGGACCTGCTCGACACGCTGGATGTGTATTCGAAAACGCTCGGGGCCGACGCGGCGCTGGACCTGGAATCGGTGAGCTGGCATGCGATTTGTTCCAAGGCCGGCACGGCGGACGCCGATGGCACCGCGAATCCGATTCCGTCGGGACAGCTCACGCTGAACGGCTCAAACACGATGTTCGAGCGGTTCGCGGGCGTGACCAACACGCTCAGCAGCACGGCCGACTACAACACGTTTCGCGCCAATGCCGTTTCATCCGGCGTGATCTCGCGGGCCGCGCACCTGGGCTGCATGACGCAGCTCAAGATCAACGGCGTGCCGATGATCGGCGGCAAGTACGTGTGCATTATTCCTTCGCCGGTCCTGATGGATATGCGCAAGGACACCACCTGGACAAATACCGCGCAATTCAATCCGGATCAGTTGCTCTGGAAATGGGCGCAGTTTGAATTGGACGGCGCGGTCTTTGTGGAAGCCATGCGGCCGGACCTGCTGTTCATCGAGGACGCTTCGCAGGCGGCCAGCAGCGGTTACGGCGTGCATGCGCCCGCCGCGGCCAATACCGCCAGCGCATCGGATGCCGGCGCGATCTATTCCACGCTGTACCTGGGCGAAGACGCCTTCGGCATTCCCAAAATGGTGGGCGACGCCGGCAGCGATCCGGCCACGCCGAGCCTCAAGATCGTGAAGAACCCGGACAGCGGCAATCCGCTGGGCCAGTTCATCTTCGTGGGCTGGAAAACGTTCTACATGAGCGCGCTGCTGTGGACCAGTGAAACGACGGACATCCCGCACGCGGTGCAGCTTCGCACGCGCACGACGTTCTTCTGAGCCTGGCAGGGCTGATCGCAAGTGGCGCTGCCACCTGTCGCTCTGCCCTGACTGAAAAAAAACGGGGCGGAGGAGTGAGCCGCACTGGCGAGCACCTCCGCCCTGCCAAAACCAGAAACTTTTTTATGAAACACAACAATAACCCGGGAACGGGATTAATTATCGCCCTTGGCTCGCCGGCGGATCATGCGGGCAAGATGGGGGTGGGGAACCCGGACGCGGCGGCGCGTCCTGACGCATCCGGGGCGGGTGCGCTCCCCGCCAGCACGGACACGGTGCCGGTCTCGATGCTCTCCATGCCCGATGACCAGGAACAAATGCAGCCGCCGGAAGTCGGCGACGTGGTGAATTACCAGGTGACCGGCAAGGTTGTCGCGATCGAGGGCGCTTACGCCACCATCCAGCGCCAGAGCATCAATGGGCAGGACCTGCCCGGCGCCGGCCCGGACGAAACGAACAGCGATAACACGAATCCCCAAAACGCCAACCAATCGCAAGACGGCAACGAAGGACAATCGCTGCGGAAGGATGCCGCCGGCATCGGGATGCTCTCCTGATTCCGGACCGGGCGAGCGAGGCTGAGAGAGCGTGAAAGAATGAGAGACATACGACCTATGAATCAGATCAAAACCCTGGCGTTCACTGCGCTGGCGGCCCTGGCGGGCCTGGCGGCCGCGGGGCAAACTCCGGCGGGTCCGTGGGTGTACAACGGCGGCGTTCCGGTGACGCCGCCGGTTACCGCATTCGCCGCCACCGCCGGGCAGGCAGCCAATGCGGTGACCGCAAATAACGGTCTTCCGCCATTCGAGACGTCCTGGATGACCAACAACATCACCGAGTGGTGGAGCGCGGACACCATCGGCGCGACGAACAATCAGTTGCTCACCAGTTGGACCGGCCATTACGGCAATAGTGTGACGGGCAATTGCATTTATGTTTCGCAGGTGCCCGGCTCCGGTCATCCAGGCGTCTGGTTTGACAACTCCGGCAGTATGGTTCTCTCCAACGCGACGCTGCTAGGAATGAGTTATACCAATTCCGGGACCATTGCTTGCGTCTACACCTTTCCGAAGTCGTCACTGGACTTGAACAATCACGTCGTCTTCTGGGCGGCCTCCGGACCGGGAGTGAACGACTTCGGCTACTTGGCAGACTACAACGCTTCCCCTTCATTCTTGAACCAGCCCGCATCTCTCTACTGGCATCTCGGCGGCACGCTATGGAATCCTTATTGCTCGACCTATTGGGGAACACATTTATTCGTATTCTCGTGGAATTCCAACGCGTCTGCAGTTTACATCGACGGGAAGGCTCAGGCGACATGGCCGAACGGTAAGGCGGCTCCACTCGGGCAAGGTACGCCATGGGTCAACGGGTTTTCTGGAACGTTGACGCTCGGAAATATCACCCTTGGCTACGGGGTCAGTTGGCCTTTGGAAGGCTACCTTAGTGAGTTCTTATTCAGCTCAAATAGTTTCTCTCCCCCGGCTTGCGACCAAATGAGCGATTATTTCATGTTTGCCAAATATGGCATGCCGCCGGACCAAATTATCGTAACTGGGGATTCTCTGCCAGTTGGTGCCTTTGCTACTTGGGACGGAGGTTGGACTGAAATGCTAAAGACTAACTACCCGGGCTACCAAATAATCAACGTGGCGCAAGGAGGCTCAGTGGCCGGCGAAAGTTATACGGATGCATTAGTTACTGCAAGTAGCGCTACCAGCCCAGGCAAACGGGTTGGCGTGTGTTGGTTCGACAACGTCAACGAATCAAATCTGGGATTGAACTATATCACTAATCAGGAAATCGCATTCGCGCAGCTGATGCGCTCAAACAATGTGCCGTCGGTCCTCGTCATTCCGCCTTCAAGTTTCCATGGCGATACCACGATTTGGGGTAGCCAAGGATTGAACAGCGCGTACCGAGCGGCGATGTCCAACGGTTGGACGCACTATTTTACGGCAGTCGCCAATCTGGCCGAAGATCCGAATATAGGGCCGTCAAACTCCTATTCTGTCGGGAACCCCTATTTTTCTACGATCAATGATGACCATCTGACAAATGGCGGCTACGCGGTCGGCTTTCCGTACCTGCAGGCGGCGATCAATTTTGCCTTGAACCCGGCAAACACCGTTTTTCTAGGCAGCACTAATCAGCCGCCTCCGTGGCAGGGACCCAATTGGCAATGCGCGCAGGGCGGGCACGTTTGGTACAGCATGGGCAGTAATTTCTGGACCCTTATCAAATAACTCACTTGCCCAGCATTTGCCCGTCTGGAGGATCTGGATTTTTGTCGTATTCAGTTGCGGCGCGATCAATGAGCACGAACGCAATACCCAGTAGGACGCACACGGCGATCGGAAAAAGAACCCAAATCGCGAACTTGTTTATGCGTCCCAATGTTTTCTTCACGAGAACAAATATAGCGTAACCGAATAAGCAATGAAAACCATTAACTGGAACAAGGTTTACAGCATCACCGGCGCGGCTGCGGTCGTTTGCGCGGCGGTGGGTTGGACATTTTCGAAGGCCAGCACGTATGCGGAGTTGCCGGTCGAGGTGACCGATCATGAACGGCGCATTTCAACTCTCGAATCGGAGGACGCAACCAATGCCGTCCGGCTCGATGACCGTCTTAACGACATCGACCGGGACCTCCAGATGATTTTTCGGCGGCTCAACCGTCTGCAGCCCGAAATCAATTTCAATTCAGTGACCAACCCCACCGTCGCAAAGCGTTAAATATGACCAACGCCGTTCCATTAATTCAACTCGTTGCACAACACACCGGCTACAACGTGTCGGGTCCGGAAATTACCATGGCGCTTACCCTTACGGGCACGCTGGCCGCGGCCGTCACTCACGCGGCGCACCTGGCGGTGAATGCCTGGCGCCGCGCCGGCGGCTGGGACGGCTTCAAAGCATTTGTAAAATCCGGGAAATAAGCGGCGCACGGCGCACGGCGTAGCATCAAGCGTGAGCTTGATCATTTTAAAAGATCAAACGGGGCGTTCGGGAAGGAAGTTAGAGCGGATTTATATCCGCTGCTACGCGGCGCGTGGTTCCTGGACGATCAATTGCACAACGTGCGGGAAAGGAAGGTTCGTCGGACGAGCGCATGCAAAGGCTGTTCGGCGGGGCGCCGAACAGGACACGCGAGGCGCGTGTGCTCCCCATGAACGTAGCAGCGTCACGTGAGTGCGCTCTAACTGGAAGGGACGTGGATCGATCTTCTCGCGAAGGAAGTTAGAGCGGATTTATATCCGCTGCTACGCGGCGCGTGGTTCCTGGACGATCAGTTGCACAACGTGCGGGAAAGGAAGGTTCATCATCGGAC
>DASYZW010000621.1:0-2864 GCA_035945915.1 Verrucomicrobiia bacterium
GCATTTGCCGAAGATAATGAAGGTCGCATTTGGATCGGGACAGATTCGGGACTGGCCATTTGGCAGGAAGGGCAATTAATACCATTTAAGCTGGCCGAAGAATTCAAAGGCAAAGCCATAACCGCCCTTTACGAAGATCGGGGGGGTAATATGTGGGTGGGCGCGACCGGCGCGGGCGTATTCGAATATTACAACGGCGCGTTTGTTCCCCTCGAAGACTCAGCAACCCGGGAACTGTTGCAAGACCCGCATTGCATCCTCGTGGACAAGGCGGGCCGGGTCTGGGTCGGCGCCGGCGACGACTTTGTCCTGTGCCGCGACGGCAATCAATGGCGTCCGTACCGCATTCCCCGGCACCTCGCGCGGTCCTATGTCAGTTCCCTCGCCGAGCAACCGGATGGAACGGTTTGGGCCGGTTCAACGAGTGAAGGATTATTCGAATTCAAGGATCGTAATATGACAGCCGTAAACGCCGGCAGCGGCCTTTCAGATAATTCCGTTGAATCGTTACTGGCGGATCGGGATGGGAATTTATGGGCCGGGACGGATTCCGGCCTGAATTTGCTCCGGCAAAGGGATCTCTTTGCGTTCGACCAGCGACAAGGCCTCGGATATGGCGCTGTGGACGGCCTTGCGGAAATTGCGCCGGACCAGGTCTGGGTGGGTAAATCCGGCGATGGTGTCTATGAATGGGATGGGCAAAGCTTTAGCCATGTCATGTCCGCCGATCTGTCGGTTGTTGGCCCGCAAATCAATGTGTTGTTGGAGTCAAAAAAAGGCGGGTGTTGGGTGGCCGGAAAATTCGGACTCCTCTATTTCAAATCGCCGGAAAAAAACGCCGATAAGGCGCGGCTATTCACTCTGCGGGGTCTTAATATTATATCGTTGTGCGAAAATAAGGACGGCGTGCTTTGGGTCGGCACATCCGAGGGCGAATTATATCGCCTTGAAAATGATGTCTGGCAGGAGCAAACAAACCTGAACCACCCGATCACCGCGATTGCAGTTGCAGTGGAGGGAAAAACGTGGGTCGGCACCGAGGGCGACGGAATTTATGAACTCAATGGGAAATCAACTTTCCACTGGGATACCGAAAATGGACTGTTCAGTGATTTGGTGCGAACGCTGTATGTTGACTCCGATCAATCCCTATGGATCGGGACCGCCGGAGGCGGTTTGAGTTGTCTAAGGCAAGGCCGGATCACAACGGTAACCACTCACCAGGGACTGCCGGACAATACCATTTCAGAAATTCTCGATGACAGTAAAGGCCGGCTCTGGCTTGGCAGCAACCGGGGGATCGCGTGTTTGAACAAAGATGAGTTGGTCGAATTAATGGCTGGTAAAATCGCCGCGGTTTATCCGCAGCTTTTCGGAAAAGCCGAAGGAATGTTGTCCGAGGAGTGCGCCGGGGGGTTTTGCCCGGCGGGCCTCAAAACATCAGCCGGACGCCTTTGGTTTCCGACGCTTAAGGGGTTGGTCGTTGTCGACCCTGAGGTCCATTTTTCAAAACAATCCGCCCCCACCGTGCTTCTTGAACAGATTACGGTTGACGGCGCCTCGCATTCCGTATTTGCAACATCCGCATCACGGACTGGTGGCATTGAACCCGAACTCGCGGGCACAACGAATGGAATTGTTGAACTTGGACCCGGCAGGCATCGCATTGAATTCCAATACACGGCCCTGGGTTTTGAGTCCCCGGAGAGAATACGCTTCCGATATCGTCTGCACGGATTGGATTCGGAGTGGGTTGAAGCCGGCAATCGACGGGTTGCAGACTACAGTTATGTTCCGCCGGGGAGTTATTCGTTTCAAGTCAGCGCCTGCAATGCCGACGGCCTGTGGAACGACTCCGGCGCGGCCATCGGTTTGAATGTCGCAAAATTCTTTTGGCAGACTTGGTGGTTTAGCGGTCTTCTATCAGCAACGCTCCTGGCGATCGTCGGCGGAGGCGTCCGGTTTATCGTGAAAAGAAATCTCCAACGCCGATTGAAGTTCCTGGAACAGGAACGAATACTCGAACGGGAGCGCACCCGCATTGCCCAGGACTTGCACGACGAAATGGGCGCAAAACTGTGTCGCATTTCATTTTTAAGCGAGCATGTCCGCCGCAATCAAAATGGCATGGCTCCCGAATTGCGCCATCAAATCGCTTCCATCTCGGACGCTTCGCGCGAAGTGCTTCATTCGCTCGACGAAATTGTCTGGGCGGTCAACCCGCAAAACGACACGCTCGAGCACGTCGTCTCCTACATTGGCCATTATGCCAATGAATTTTTCCAGGAAACCGGCATTGAATGCAAGGTGAACATTTCCGGGAGGCCGCCGGCGTATTCGCTTTCGGCCCAGGTTCGCCACAACCTGCTGCTGGCGGTTCATGAAGCATTTACAAATGTGCTCAAACACGCAAAAGCAAACCAGGTGGATGTATCCATCGTTTTAAATACCACCGCTTTCGAAGCAACGATTTCCGACAATGGAAATGGTTTCGACCTGGCAACGGCCCTGCCGATGGAAAACTCATCCAATCCCGGCGGTGACGGCCTGCGTAATATGAAACAGCGCCTCTTCGACATTGGCGGAAAATGCTCAATCAACTCCCGGCCGGCAAAGGGAACGACGATTCAATTCATTCTGCCGTTGCCCAGCATGAAGAACGAGAGATTCACCGAGACACCATGATCACCGTTTCCATAGTCGATGACGAGAAGGAGTTGTGCCAGTCCATCGCGACGTTCGTGAATGGGGCGCCGGGCTTTAAGTGCCTGAGCATCTACCATAGCGGCGAGGCAGCGCTGGAACATTTACCCAAAGACCGTCCCGACGTGGTCTTGATGGACATTCATATGAGCGGCATCAGC
>DASYZW010000622.1:0-6230 GCA_035945915.1 Verrucomicrobiia bacterium
TTTATCGGCGCAAATTGGGATTGTTTGTGCCGGTATTTATAATGGCGCTGGCGGTTTCGTTTTCGCGGGTCTATTGCGGTGTGCATTATCCGGGCGACGTGCTCGCCGGGGCGATTCTGGGAATGGGTTATGCCGCGGGAACCGCAGTTGCCATCCAATGGGCCTGGCAAACGCTGGGAAAACTTTGGTTCCCGCTTTGGCAGGCGCAGATGCCTTCGCTGCTGAATCCATCGGATTCTCCGCCGGCCGGCCCGGACGGACTCCGGGATGATTCCCATTGGCTGCGGCTGGGTTGTCTGTTAATCATCATTTCTTTGTTTGCCCGATGGTGGTACATCGCCAGCGGGTTGGTTGAGCTCAGCGGGGACGAAGCGTATCAATGGCTTTGGTCGAAGCACCTGGCCCTGGCGTATTATAGCAAGCCGCCGGGAATTGCCTGGATCCAATTCGCGGGAACGGCGCTATTCGGCGATACCGACCTCGGGGTGCGTTTCTTTTCACCGTTGTTCGCGGCGATCTTGAGCTGCATGACGTTTTTGTTTTTGGCCCGTGAGATCGGGGGCCGCGTGGCGTTCTGGTTTTTCCTCATCGTGAGCGCGGCGCCGTTGCTCGGCGCCGGCTCGGTCCTCCTGACAATTGATCCGCCGCTGGTGTTGTTCTGGACCTGGGCGCTCATTGCCGGTTGGAGAGCGGTGCAGCCGGAGGGGCAAGCGCGCGATTGGGCCGTCACCGGCGTCGCAATGGGACTGGCCTTTCTTTGCAAGCCCAGCGCGTTCTACCAGATTGTTTGTTTCGCCATTTTCTTTGCGCTTTGGTCTCCTTCGCGGGAGCATTTAAAAAAATCCGGGCCGTGGCTGGCCTTGGGAATCTTCCTGCTTTGCGCGCTGCCGGTGCTCGTCTGGAATGCGGAACATGGCTGGATTACGGTTCATCACGTGGCCGACAATGCGGGACTGCGCGTCAAGTGGACGCCCACGTTACGATTTTTTGCCGAATTCCTGGGCGGCGAAATTGGATTGTTGAACCCGGTTTTTTTTGTCGCGGCGGTCTGCGCCGGAATTGCCGCGTGGCGATGGCGGGCGAACCGGCCGTTGCTGCTGTATTTATTTTGCATGAGTTGGCCGGTCTTTTTGGGGCATGCGCTCTATTCGTTCCGCGCGCGAATTTTGCCGAACTGGATCGCCCCGGCCGTGCCGGCGATGTTCCTGCTCATGGTCATTTACTGGAACGAACGCCTTCGCGACGGCGCCCGTTATATAAAACCGCTATTGGCGGCGGGGCTGGTGCTGGGATTTTTGATCGAAGTGCCGATGTATGACACCGATTTGATTGGAAGAATCGCCGGCGACAATCTGCCGGGACCCGTGGACCCTTTGCACCGGGTGCGCGCCTGGAATTCAGTCGCGCAATTGGTGGAAGCGCAGCGGGAAAAATTGGCCTCCCAGGGCAAGCCGGCTTTTATCATCGGCGGCGAATACGCCATTACCGGCGAATGCACGTTTTATTCGCCCGCGGCGCGCAAGGCCGTCGCATTGAAAATGCCGCTGGTCTATTGCCTCGATTCGGACACCCCGGAAAACCAATTTTATTTCTGGCCGGAGTACAATTATCGGCAGGCGCGACAGGGTGAGAATGCGATCTATGTGGCGTACCTCGGTCCGGGGACGCTGGGGCGCGGCTGGCTCGGCAAGTGGTTGCGGCAAGAGCCGGTCGGCCTTGAACCGCCCCGGCCGGCCGGCGCCCCGGCGCGAATCCGTCACGAATTTGAAAAGGTCACGGACCTGGGCGTGTTCAATATTCAATATCGCGGCCGCCAATATCATGAGCTTCATCTCTGGGCCTGTTACAACTTAAAATGACGGCGGAACCAAAACCGGCGGCAACGCGGGCCTTTTTGCCGGCGAAGGATTACGACCTGGCGTCCACCCTGGATTCAGGACAGGTATTTCGCTGGCGCCGGGACGGCGATTCCTGGCGGGGCGTGGTGGGAAGCACCTGCGTCCGTCTCCGGCAAGCGCCCGACGGAATTGTTGCCGAAACGGATCTGGCTGTGGAAAGCTGGGACTGGTTGCGCGAATTTTTGCAAACGGACGTGGATTTGGCAGAAATTTTAAAAACGTTTCCCCGGGATGAACCGATGAACCGCGCGGTTGCGGCCTGTCGGGGTTTGCGGGTTTTGCGGCAGGAACCGTGGGAATGCCTGGCGTCGTTTATCTTATCGGCCACCAAACAAATAGTTCAAATCCGGCAGATCGTGGCGCGGCTGTGCGATTGTTTTGGAGAACCAATTTCATCCGGAAATGCCGATTTGTCCTGCGCGTTTCCGACGGCGGAACGAATCGCCGGACTGACTGAAAAGCAATTGCGGGACTGCCGGATGGGCTTTCGCGCGCCCAATCTTTTGGCCGCCGCGCAGCAGATTGCCGGGGGCAATTTAAATCTCGAATCGCTCAGGGTCATGAATTATCAGCAGGCGCGCGCGGAACTGATGACGTTGCGCGGCGTGGGCGCGAAGATCGCGGATTGTGTTTTGCTGTTCGCCTATGGGTTCGATTCCGCTTTTCCCGTTGATGTTTGGGTGGAGCGCGCGCTGAGGACACTGTATTTTCCGCGTCGAACGGTGAAGGAAAAGACATTGCTCAACTTTGCGGCGACGCACTTCGGCCCGCACGCGGGATACGCGCAGCAATATCTCTTTCATTATATGAGAACATGCCATGAAGATTGACGCCATTCTTACGCCGGCAGAATTGCCACGGCTGTCCAAACGGGATTTGGGAGCGACGGCTTGCGTGGTGTTTGATGTTTTGCGGGCGACGAGCACCTTTGTGACCGCGCTTCACCATGGCGCGCGGGCAATTATTCCCGTAAGCGAAATTGCTGAAGCATTGGAAATAAAAAAGAAACATCCAAAAGTCCTGACCGCCGGGGAACGGCACGGGGTAAAAATCAACGCGCGGGGAATGGTCTTCGATTTCGGAAATTCGCCGCGCGAATTTGTGCCTGCGACGGTGAAAGGGCGCAAGATTGTTTCCACAACCACAAACGGAACACGAGCCTTGCGAGCGTGCGCCCATGCCGGAATGGTTTTGGCCGGCGCATTTTTAAACCTCCGGGTGACCGCGCGGTTTTTGCTCCACTCCAGGTCCCAAAACGTCCTGCTCATTTGCGCGGGCACGGGAGAAAACGCCGCTCTCGAAGACATCATCGCGGCGGGCGCGCTTTGCGAAATCCTGGCGAAAGGAAAACCATCGCCGGTTTTATCCGATGCCGCCCTTGTCGCATTGTCGATGTTTCGGCATTCAAAGGGAAGGTCGGGCGAAGTCCTTTGCGAATCGGAAAATGCCCGCCGGCTGCTGGCGATGCCTGAATTGCGCGAAGACGTCAAATTTAGCCTGCGGCGCGATGTTTTTAATGTCGTTGCGCGGATGAAAGCGGGAGAAATAATCGCAGTTCGCAATACCCGCTAACGTACCTTCAAGCCGGAATAGCCCGCTTGCAAGCGCGTGGTGAATTCCCGGAGGCCCTTCGCAAAAAACCCTCGATTTTTGCCTGATTTTTCCCTGCAAGATCGCCGATTTGCTCCCGTATTGGTCTGGGAAGGCGAGCGGAATAGCCCGCAGCCAAAGAAAAGAAGAAATCATTTGAATCTTATGAAAACGAAATTGTTACTCACGGCCGCGCTGATCGGCGCGGTTGGCTTATCGGCCCATGCGGGCGTCTATGTGGGTGTGTCCTTTGGGGCCCCTCGCGTTTGCGTTGCCGCGTATGTGCCGCGCGTTGTCGTCACGGCGCCGGCCCCGGTTGTTGTTGCGGCGCCGGTGGTGGAAACGGTTCCGGCCTGCCCGGGCGCGGGTTACGTCTGGGTACCGGGTTACTGGTCGGGTTGTGGCCCGTCGCGGATTTGGGTGGCCGGGTGCTGGCATGCTCCGGTGCATTTCGTCTATGCGCATCCTTGGGGTGGACACTGGTATGGATGGCGCCGCTAAATTTCGTTGCCGCGCTTTGCGGCGGCGGTTTTTCAACCATTCCCGGCGGTTGGGCGGGAGAAACGAGGAAACCTGGGAGGGCGCGCGTTACGTGCGCCCTCCCGTTTGGACAAAAAACGTATTGCGAAAACGCTATTTAGCTTGAACAATAAAATTGAGGGTGTGTCCCACTCTTCGAGTCAAATTCGATTCAAATGAATGCATGAAATCGTTGATTCTATCCTTTGCATCAGTCTGTTTGTCATGCCTGTTAACCGGCGTCGCCTGCGAGGGCCAGACGGTCCCCGCCGACCTGTCTCCGGATGTGCAGGAAGTGATCACCCTCTCCCGCCAGCACATGGATGATTCGGTCATTACCAATTACATCGCCAGTACGGGCAAATCCTACAAGCTCAGCGCGGACGATATTATTTATCTGAACGGCCAGGGAGTATCGCAGGCTGTCATTAGCGCCCTGTTGGCGACAGCCAATAACCCGGCCGCACAGGCCGCAGCTCAGGCGTCACCCGCCACGCCCGCAACCGGCTCCGCCGGCGGCGCGGCTCCGGGCGGACTTTCGCCAACTCCGCCGCCTGTGGATGCAGGCTCCGGGACGCCCGGCGCTCCGCCAGACCAGTCATCCGCCCCGCCCGCGGCTGTGGTGACGCCGTCAGCGCCGCCGCGAATCTCCGTGCCGCCGATGATGCCGGCGCCCATGCTGGATAATTTTTATACCGACGCCGGCTTGAACCCGTCGTTTTGGCGGACTCAATCGCCGGTGCTAAGCTCATTGGGGGCCATGAGCGGTTCGCTGGTCATGCCGGTGCTTACGTTCTCGCCGTCCGGCCTGGAGATGTCCGGGATTCGCGGCCATCACCAGTTCATGGGGATTCAATCCACCGCGCCTTATGCCGCGCCGTTCATGTTCAGCGCCACGGTCACGGGAATGGCGCAGGACGCGATTCCATTTGAAATTTACCTGGTCAGCAACGACCTGCAGCAGTGGGTGAGCATTGCGGGGCATTTGGGCGGACGCGGTCGCCCCCGCGGGGAAGTCCATATCGGCTTGTTCGGCCCGTTCGGCGGAGCCCGCTTTGGAGTTCCCACTGGCGGCGGTGAATCCCCGGAATATGGCGTCTGGGTCAACCACACCGGCAGTGGTTTCCCGATTACCTCGCTGGGCAACAAGCTGTATCCTTTTCCCCTCGCGGGCGTTCCTTACACGGTGCAGGTGTCCATCGGCGGCGATGGCCTGGCATCGGTCACTCTGCTCGATGCAAATCATGGTTTGCTCGCATCCGAAAGTGTCCCGGCCGGGACCGGGCCATTCTACGTCGTTTTAGCCGGGCGGGACGGCTCGACCTATGCCGAATGGCAGTCCGTTCAGATCACGCCGGCGAATCCTGCCCCGGCGCCGGCGGCGATCGAAACTCCCTCGATGCCGAATGTTCCCACGATGTCCTATTTCCAGCAGCAATTGGCTCCGTACGGAAATTGGGTGAACGTTCCCGGATACGGTCTTTGCTGGGCGCCGGCGGTCGGGCCCGGGTGGCGCCCGTACTATGATGGCGGCCATTGGGAATACACGGACGCCGGCTATTATTGGCAATCCGATTATCCCTGGGGCGACATCGCGTTTCACTACGGACGCTGGGCCTATGTGAGCCTGGCCGCCGATCCCGGCTGGGTCTGGGTGCCCGGCTTCGACTACGCCCCGTCCTGGGTCGTTTGGCGGCATGACGACGCGGATGGCTACATCGGCTGGGCCCCGTTGCCTCCGGGCGCCGTGTTTATGAACGGAGATTGGTTCTTCCGCGGGGCTCGCGTGGGAATGGATTTTGATTTCGGGTTGGGCGCCGGCTATTTCACATTCGTCGGATACGACCATTTCTGGGAGCACAACTATCGGCTATGGGTCGTGCCGCACGACCGCGTGTATTATGCGTACCACCACAGCGGCATTGTCGCCAGTTACCGGTTTGAGCACGGCGTGTTTTTCAACGTCGGGTTGCCGCGTGACCGCATGGTGGTGTACACGCATCACGATTTCCATCCCGCGCCGTGGGGCGAAATGCGACACGAGGATGAAATGCACAACTCCTGGCAGCGCAACAATGACATTCGAAACTATCACCCCGGCGGCCAGCCCAACGCCTGGGGCCACGGCGGGCCGCCAAACAACGGCGGACATGGCCAGGGTAATGAAGGCCACGGCGGCGGTTGGCATTAATAAGACCGGGCCTGTAATAACCGCAAAGATTT
>DASYZW010000623.1:0-4777 GCA_035945915.1 Verrucomicrobiia bacterium
AGCGTCATAAATATTGGCCGCAAGCTGAAGCAAGCGATTGACGGCGGGGGTATAAACAAACGAGCCATTGACCAACACCGGAATATTGGTGATGCCGAAGGACGGAATTTGGTTTGTCAGTCCCAAGTACGGATAATTGGTGAGGCCGTAGCCGGACAAATTACTATAATTGGTAATGAGCCCATAGTAGGACTGCAGGTAGTTTGACGGTCCGTAGAAGCCGGATTCATACCACTCGGTAGAGTACATCTTCAGTAATTGATTTGCCGCGACGGTGAAGAAGTCCCGCGGGTTCCAAGAAATAAAGTTTGTCTCATAATTGGGAACAATGGTGATGCCGGTAGCGACCCCGTTGATGTCATAATTCACAAGGGCATTTTGATAATTCAGATTGACTTTGCCTGAAGCCGGCCGGGTGTCCGTGCCGAGTTGGGCGAGCATCCGATAAAACGTGTAACGATCGTAGGTGGAAACGGTCTGGGGCGCCCCAATGTTGCCATTTGCGTCCGCGAGATTTACGCCTGCATGCTGAAGATGGATACCGAAATTAGCCGTCTTGTTTGTATTGAAAAGGTCGTCCGGAGTGAAAAAGTTGTTGGTATTTTCAGCGCCGACCCAATTGTAATTGTAAAAAGTCTGCGGACTATAGCTTGTATCGAACGTCGTCTGCAAAGGCCCTCTCGTATAGGCGTCAATGCCGTTGTATTCGAATGCATTCACGCCGTTTATGCCAAAAAGACTTTGGGCAGATGGTTGCGATGGATAAAAGTTGGCATAACGGTTTGTCAGCAGATCGAACGCGTCGTTAAAGGCCACCCCGACGCTGGGAGATTTTGGCTGAAGATATTGATAACCGTTGCCGCCGATCTGAGGATCCCAAATGTTTGTATTCAAATCCGCCAAAAATGCCGCCAGATTCATTTCCCAATTTCCAACACCCTGATTTCGAAAATAGCCGTCATTGGCGACAGATAAATTATTTCCTGATGAGCCGGCGCTGAAAGTTTGATTATGGATATAATTCAAATCGAGTGAATTGGCCGGAACCGCAATAAAGCAATATCGGGCAATAAATGGGTTGTTCGGTCCGTGCGGTTGGTCAGGATGCTCGAGAATGCCGATCCATTCCGGATCACCGACTTCCAGGCTATAACTTGTCCCACCCGCGGCGTTTAGTATTGGTTGCCCCGAATTATTCATGTCTTCAACCCAGCCATTGGTGTCATATTTCCCGTTGCGGTTCAGATCAAGGTAAAAGCGGAAATCGTTGGAATAAAAGACGGGCGGACGCGGGTCGTAGTATAGGTTGGCGATGTTTTGCGCCAGGTCGGCGGCAGATAGCGGTCCCGAGCCATTGTAATAATAATCGTAGTTCACGTTCTTCAGATCGGTGACCCCCGTGCCGGTATTGGTGAAGCCGAACCGGTTGATATAATTGGTCGATACGTAGAGGCTGAAAGCGTACGGATTCGTCGTCGTTAAAATTTGGGAGACGATGCGGGCTTCGGCCCTTGCCAGGGCGGCGTCGGCCGCAAATTTAGCGGTGGCGGTGTCCTGGGTGGTGGTAACAGAGCCGCGTTCGCGGCGGCTGACGGCCAGGAAGGCGACAGCCATCACGAGCGTGACCGAAAGTAAAATGAGAGTGATGACGAGGGCGATGCCCTGCTCTGATTTGCGATTTGTGTTCTGGGATGGCGACGCGGTTAAACGGGGGGCGTCCTGCTGGCAAAATTCGCAATCGGGCCGAATCCGGCCCTGCCGGATAAACCATGAAGCATTAGGCGTAAATCGTTTCGTTTTCATCATTGATAAGCCGTTGGGTCGAGATTGCGTATCCAGACGCGCTGGCGAAAGACGTGTACCTGTCCGATGGCATTCGCCAAATAACCGCTTTGGTTGGGGCCGCTCAACGCCTCAGCGTGTTTTAACGTCCGGTCTTCGAGCGTAGCCAGTTCGATTTGAACGGAAGCAGGAACGGCATTGCTGCAAAAGAGGAATTGAGGCTCGTTCCATGGGCTTGCCCAAAATTCAGCATTTCGAACGTGAAAGCTCAACGGACTTGTGTAGCCATTGGTCATCCAGACACCGTTGGTGTCATATGCCCGGGCAGTCAAATTCACAACGCCATCTATCAAGTGACTCCATTGTCCGCTGTTCGTGTAATTGGCCGCCAAAAAATTTGTATAGACGGCCAGGATTCCCTGAGGCCCTGCCGCCGCGTTTGTTGCCATATAGAAACGATAAAGCGGGTAAAGCGTGCCGTCAGGAAGGTTGCTGGTGACTAAATAGCCTGTTCCGACCCAGCTTTGCACCCCTTGAATGTTTGCTTTGCTAAGGATGAAAATACTTTCGAGGACATTTGTCCGGATCTGCCCGGTGGGGCTGCTCATGAGCGATTGGAACAGCGGCGACGGCGGAGAACCGTTGGTTGTCAGCAGGACTGAGAAATTGGCCGGCCCGGCGGTTACGAGTTGGTTGTTCGCATTGAATCCGACCTGATTTAGGCCGTAGCTGGGTGTCATCGACTCTAAATCGTTTGCGATCAGGTTCATTACCGCCCGGCCGCCTTCGAGAGTGTCGGTTTGGGTGAGGCTGGCACGAAAGGCCCGCTGGATGCCACTGAACACGGCCATCAGGGCCAGGACGATCATCGACAGGAGGACCAGGACAACAAGGATTTCCACCAGCGTAAATGCGGCCCGGAATTTGGCGTTTGCAAGCGGATGCCGTCGCGATTGCAATTCCAGTTTTCCATTTTGTACCACAAATCGCGGAACGCCATTTAGCCCATGCGCCGCGCGGCGCCGCTGGATGGGAAGGGGAAACGCTGATTCGTTCCCAAACTCAATGGGCAATCGGCGGGACGATGGCAGAATGCTTTTCATGGCGTGTTTGTGAACGTTTGCGGCATGTAACAGTATAGATTTGTGTCCCACAGTATGTTCGGGTTCGACGGGCTAAAATTCGGCTGGTGTAGAAGCTGACCGGCCACCGTGGTGCGAAACGTTTCCCGCCCCGGACCAAGTTTGCCGTTTGGCAATTGAGGCCACTCAAAAGTGAGACGAAGTTCATGCAGATTGAGGGCGAGTTCCAGGTTGTAATTTGGGGTCATTTGCCAATCTGGAGCAATGCCCACTGGCGGATAGCCGGGAATTTGAGTGGTAGTGACATTTCGGGGTAAGTTCCAATAGGTCCAATTGTAAAAGACCGGTATTGCAAGGGGACCCTTTCCATATGTACCTGAGGTCCAAAGCGGCGAAAACAGGTTGGTGTCGGTTGCTGTCGGGGCGTTGACACAATAAATGCGGTAGCCGAATGAATCCTGATGCAGAATGGAGTTGTCCTGCGGCGGTTTCTCAACCGCGGGGCCGCTGATTGAATAGCAAAAGGCGACGATATGGTTGCTAATCCCGCCAAACATTATGCTCGGTATCGGTTCACCCGGCACATCTCCGGCAAGCGATGGACCGCCGCGTCCGGATGCTGGCGCCCCGATAAACTCCGGCGTGCTTAAAAGCCCAATAATGTTTGCACCGTTGGTAATGGGCTCTCCCAATTCGGGATAGCCGGGGGCGTTGACTGCATTTGTATACGTGTAAGAATTTACGCCTGTCCTGAATACTGTGCCCGCCGAGTTGTATTGCGCCCAATAATCTGAAATGGCATAGACGTAGTTCGTCAAATCGTCGTAGCCCAGGGAGCCGTTTCGGATGGCTTCCATGAGCACGCTGGCGTCCTGGCTGATGATGGTTTCCTGGCGGTTGGCTTGCTGGACGTTCATGCCGATAGGCAGCACGCCGATGATGGCGACCAGCGCAATGCCAATGACGGCTAGACTGATGGCGATTTCCATCATGGTGAATGCGGAGGCGGTGCGGCGTTGAAACGTAAATCTCATTGCATCTTGTGGTATTCCAAGGTCGCCCGGCCGGTCAGGGGATCGATATGGACGACGGTATAGGAGATATTGGTGCTGTTGCCCGGCGGCATTTCGTTGACGCCCGGCGCTCCCATGATTGGCGCGCGCGTGGTGGCATCCTTGCCGGGAATGACTGAGCCCTGGGCCAACGGAATGTCGACACCGCCGCCGGCAAAATCCAGATCATAGTCCTGTCCTTGATTGGCCGAAATCAGCATGTTGCCTGAATAATCGGACAGTTGGCCGAGGTAATTAAAGGCAATGTACGGCAAGAGGGGCAATGATGCCGCGTAGAGGGGATTTGTGGAATCCTCGGTCGGAAAAGGGAAGGTGTTGGTATAGGTGAAGGGATTAATATTAAAAGTGATGTTGGGATTTGCCGGATCTGAAAAGCTGTAGGGTTGCGGGGCGCCGCCATTATAAAATTTCCAAAGCGGGATATACGAATTGTCGGGCAGCGACTGCCATGGCGCGAGGTAGTGCCAGGTATGGCGTCCCGGCTGGTCGCCCAGCGCGCCATATGCGAGATACGTGTAACCGCTCAGTTGTTTATCGAGCAGATTGGAGAAGACTGCCAATTGAGGCGCGGTCAATTTGTTGTACCACGTGGAATTGAGCCCTGCGCCCAGATTCCAGTAATTCGTTGGAACGAACACCATATAAACCGTGGTACGCTGGCTCATGGCGAGCTGGCGGGCGCGGCCGACATCATCGAGCAATTGCCGTGATGCGCTGACGCTAACGTTAGCCTGTCCGAAATTCTTGATCACCGGGACCGAAAGCGACGCGATGATGCCGATGATGGCAATTACCGTGAGCATTTCGATGAGGGTGAAGGCGTGGTTGGAACGTTGAAGC